>NZ_JAMYND010000003.1:0-288865 GCF_040318885.1 Mesorhizobium sp. M0998 | reverse complement strand
AGTTCCCATCAGCCATCGCATCAAGAAATGCGCCTGGAACGACGACTATCTCATCAATGCCATCACTCATATGCGATAGCCCTGCTCGAGGGGGGAGATCCGCGCCTAGCCGCCTTCGCAAATGTCAATCCAAACCCGAAAAACCCTCTTCCTCCAGCACCTCGGTGCCGCCGAACCGGAACGGTGCGAAGGAGGCGCGGTGCAGCCGTGCCACTGGCCCGTGCAGATCGATCGCCGTGCGATGGCGGACAGTGGCGTAGCCCATATGCAGTTCGAAGCCGTAACGCGCATGATGGCTGCCGCAGCCGCACATCATGCGGTCGCGCATCACCTTGGCGACGATCGAGGCTGCGGCGATCGACTGCGAGCGCTGGTCGCCCTTGATCAGTGCTTTGCCCTCGCAGGGCAGGCCGGGCGGCACGTCGCGGCCGTCGGCCAGTGCCAGCTTCGGCCGGATTGACAGGCCGGCCACGGCACGGCGCATCGCCTCCAGGCTGGCCTTGAGGATGTTGGAGGCATCGATGCCTTCGGCGCTGACCGAGGCCATCGATACGGCGAGCGCGGAGCCGAGGATTTTCAGGAACAGCGCCTCACGCTGCAAATGCGTCAGCCGCTTGGAATCGTCGAGGCCGTCGGGGATGTTGGCGGGATCGAGCACCACCGCTGCCGCCACCACCGGCCCGGCGAGCGGGCCGCGGCCGGCCTCGTCCATCCCCGCCACCGGCCAAAGGCCTTCGGCCATCGCCCTCGTCTCGAACGAGAAGTCGGGTTTCTCGACGATTTCGAAGAGAAGCGGAGAATCGGAACGCGGGCGAGCCATGGTGCGGCGAGGTTCGCATCGGCTCCGATTCTCCGCAAGTCCCCTCCGGGTCGGGCGGGGCACCGGACCAGGAGGGGGCTACCGTCTGCAAGCCCGGGGACAGGACAGGCCGGACGGGATTTTTCGCCTGCTGCGGCCGCTTCAAGCGGCTGGCGCGAGACGCTTTGTCACAGCAGCATCAGCTGCTCGGTAGCCTTGGCGGCGGGGACGAACTGGTCGGTCCTGAGCGAGCGCCGCTCGGCGTTGAGGCCGAGCCGTTTGGCAGCTATCTCGAAACGCCGGCCGATCTGCCAGGCATAGGGACCGGAGCCTTTCATGCGCTTGCCCCATTCCGAATCGTAGTCCTTGCCGTCGCGCATCGAACGGATCAGCGACATGACGTGGCGATAGCGGTCGGGATAGTGGCGCAGCAGCCAGTCCTTGAAGATCGGCGCGACCTCCAGCGGCAGGCGCAGCAGCACATAGCCGGCCTCGCGCGCGCCCGCTGCCTGCGCCGAATCGAGGATGCGCTCCATCTCCGGGTCGGTCAGTCCGGGGATGATCGGCGCGACCATCACCGAGGCCGGAATGCCGGCATCCGAAAGCTGCCTGATCGCCTCCAGCCGCTTGGTCGGCGTCGACGCTCGCGGCTCCATCGTTCTGGCCAGCATCCTGTCCAATGTCGTCACCGACAATGCCACCTTGGCCAGCCCGCGTTCGGCCATGCGTGACAGAATGTCGATATCGCGTGTCACCAGCGCCGACTTGGTGACGATGCCGACCGGATGGCCGCGCGCCTCCAGCACTTCGAGGATCTCGCGCATGATCCGGTATTGCTTCTCGATCGGCTGATAAGGATCGGTATTGGTGCCGATGGCGATGGTGCGCGGCTGGTAATTATCCCTGGACAATTCCTTGTCGAGCAGCCGCGCCGCATCCGGCTTGGCAAACAGCTTCGATTCGAAATCCAGCCCCGGCGACAGGCCCATGAAGCTGTGCGTCGGCCGCGCGAAACAATAGACGCAGCCATGTTCGCAGCCGCGATAGGGATTGATCGAGCGGTCGAAGGAGATGTCGGGCGATTCGTTGCGCGTGATGATGGTGCGCGGCTTCTCGACCTGTACCTCGGTCTTGAACGGCGGCAGCTCCTCCAGCGAATTCCATCCATCGTCGAACACATGCCGGCTGACCGGCTCGAAACGGCCGGACGGATTGATGCCCGCCGACCTGCCGCGATTGCGGTCCGGACGGACACGCATGCCGCTCTGCTCGATCATCGCATTCGCCATTTCGGCCCTGCCAGCGCCGAAGGCTGCAATATCGGCACGCACGATCTGTTCCATCTTGGCCCTTTCCCAGGGACTGTCCGCCCGCTGTCGAATCGCTCTGCTCATGAATGTATTCCTATCGTATCGATGAGAACAAAGCAAGAACTTTCTCGCGGTGCGCCGCAAAAACTGGCGCTGCCCACCGCTTTCCGCTATTCGGCTAAACATGCTCAGCGTCCTGATCGAAACCCTGAATGACGAGGAGGGCCTTGCCCGCACGCTCGCCTCGCTGATCGGCGGCGCGGTCGAAGGCGTGGTGCGCGACGTTCTCGTCTGCGACACCGGCTCGACCGATCAGACGCACCGCGTCGCCGAACATGCCGGCTGCCACTATGTCAGCGGCGGCATCGCCGCCGGCATCAGGCAGGCCAAGGGCGACTGGCTGCTCTTGCTGGAACCGGGCGCGCGGCTGGGAGAGGGCTGGATCGACGAGGTCGCCGCCCATACCGCCAGGCAAACCATGGCGGCGCGGTTCTCGCGGGCACGCGGCAGCCGCACGCCGTTCCTGTCGCGCGTCTTTGCCGGAAATCGCGCTCTCGCCGAAGGCTTGGTGATCAGCAAGCGTCAGGCCGCGGCGCTGTCGAAGAACGCCCGCAGCGCCGAAGCGATCGCCCGCGGCCTGGCGACCAGGAGGCTCCACGCCGAGATCTGGGTCGCGCCGCGGAAGTGACGGCTTACCGTCCCGGTTATGGGAACTCCGCCCAAGCACATTTTCTGGCGGGTCGTCGTTTATTGTGCATTGCACAAAATCTGGCCGGGGGTTACCATTCCCGGCGATATGGGCGAATAGGGTTTGGGGTGTGCCGGAGCGGCGACGACTAACGTCGATGCTGTTCCCTCGACATTTTGAGGACCCCGATGACCCTTTCAAGCCCTGACAAGTCCGGCGCTGCAAGCCTCGAGGCGATCGCACGAAACGGCGGCACGCTGCGCCGCATCGCCGCCCGCATCCCGACCTATCTTTCCGACCTTCGCGAGAATCCGGCATGGCTGCCGATGTTCATGCTGGCCCGCACCATGCCGGCGCGGCGCCTGCACTGGCGCGGTGCAAAGCCCGTTCCGCCGGCGCGCAATGTCGGTGAAACGATGTTCGCCGGCGTCGATCGCGATGCCGTCGTCGGCGCGCTGCGGACGGAGGGGCTCTATTCGGGCCTGATGCTGCCGGCCGCCATCCATGAGGAGATTGTCCGCTTCGCCGAGCGCACGCCATGCTTCGGCAATTTCGACCGTCGGCTGGAATTCCTGCCCGAAAAACACGCCGATGCCGAAAAGCATTTCGGCCGCCCGCTGCTCAGCGGTCACTATTTCGAACGGGTCCTCGACTGCAACGCTGCGGTCGCCGTGCAGCGCGATCCGCTGCTTCTCGATATCGCAGCGCACTATCTCGGCAGCCAGGCCAAGCTGATCACCACCCGCGTCTGGTGGAGCTTTCCGACCGGTGGCGTCTCGGACGCCGACAAGAACATGGCCTCGCTCGGCAAATACCATTTCGACCTCGACGACTGGCGCATGCTGAAGTTCTTTTTCTACCTGGTGCCGGTCGACGCCGACACTGGGCCGCATGTCTATGTCCGCGGCTCCCATAACCGCCGCATCCTGAAGCATCAGCTGACGCTGCTGGTCGGCCATTCGGCGGAAGAGGTGCTGGGCGTCTACGGCGAGCAGAGCCCGGTCACGCTGACCGGGCCGGCCGGCCTCGGCTTTGTCGAGGATCCGTTCGGCTTCCATATGGGCACCGTGCCGACGCTCACGCCGCGGCTGATGATGGAGGTTGGCTTCGGCGTGTCGCCGCCGTCGCGCCGGCGTTTTCACGGCGAGCCGGTCATTCGCTAAACCGAGGTCGCTTGGCTGATACTTCGGTTCGTCTCAGCCGCGCCGCAAATGCTCGTCCAGCCGCGGCATGATCTCGACGAAGTTGCAGGGCATGTGCCGATAGTCGAGCTGCGGCTTCAAGATGCCGTCCCAGGCGTCCTTGCAGGCGCCGGGCGAGCCCGGCAGCACGAAAACGAAGGTGGCGTTGACGACGCCGCCGGTTGCCCGGCTCTGGATCGTCGAAGTGCCGATCTTGTCGTAGGAGATGCGGTGGAACACTTCGGAAAAGCCGTCCATGCGCTTTTCGAAGATCGGCTCCAGCGCTTCCGGCGTCACGTCGCGGCCGGTGAAGCCGGTGCCGCCGGTGGTGATGACGACATCAATCGCTTCGTCCCTTGACCAGCCCAGGACCTTGTCGCGGATCTTGTCGCGGTCGTCGGTGACGATGTCGCGGGCGGCCAGGACATGGCCGGCCTCGGCAATGCGGTCGGCCAGCGTCTGCCCGGATTTGTCGTCGGCGAGGCTGCGCGTATCGGAAACGGTCAGTACTGCGATGTGCACGGGAACGAAGGGGCGGCTCTCGTCAATCCTGGCCATGGGCATCAACCTCCGATGTCACGCTTCGCGTCGCCGCGACAAACCAGTCGGGATGGCGGCTGCGAATATCGACGGCCGCGCGCTTGGCCACATTGCCGGTCTCGAACAGCCCGAAGCAGGTGGCGCCGGAGCCGGACATCCTGGCAAAACCGGCTCCGGCCTTGTTGAGCACGGAAAGCGCCTTGCCGATCGCGGGCTGGATTGCGCGCGCCGCAGGCTCGAGATCATTGCGGGTGATCTCCAGCCAGTTGCGGATGCTGTGGAAGTCGAGGTTGCGCGGCAGCGGCGGCAGTCCCGCATTGTCGCGGCGGCCAAGCGCTTCGAACACGTCGGCCGTCGAGACGGCAGTGCCGGGATTGACGAGCACCAGACCCAGCGCCGGGAAACCCGGCACGAGCGTCAGCTCGTCGCCGATGCCGCGGGCTATCAGCGGCTTGGCTGCGAGGCACATCGGCACGTCGGCGCCGAGCGACAGGCCGATCCGCGCCAGTTCGGCATCGCCGATGTCGAGGCTCCAGGTCTGGACCAGGGCGCGCAGCACAGCCGCCGCATCGCTCGACCCGCCGCCGACACCGGACGCGACCGGCAGGTTCTTTTCGAGCCTGATGGCGACAGCCGGTGCGTGCTGGGGACCGGCCTCGCGCCGCAGTGCATCGCGGCCTCTCACCACCAGATTATTGTCGTCGACAGGCACCGCGGAGGCGTATTTGCCGGACATGGAAAACCCATCGCTGTCGGCAAGTTCCGTTTCGATGCGGTCGCCGAAGCGCGTGAACACAGCCAGGCTTTCGATCGTGTGATAGCCGTCGGCGCGCTGGCCGGTGACGTGCAGCGCGAGATTTATCTTGGCGTGCGCATGCGAAACCCGGATGCCGGCCTCGGCGTTCACTGGCTCGGCCGCGAGGGGGACGACGGTCAATCCTTGGCCAGACGGTATTCGCCGGTCTTCGGGTCCTTGACCAATGTTCCCATTGTACCGTTGGCGGCCTGCTTTTCGGTACGCCGCACCTTGGCGGTCACACGCTCGGCTTCCCTGACGAAGGAGCGGTAGCCGAAATAGGCGGCAATGCCGACGACGGCGAAGAAAATGATCTGCGGCATGTCAAACTCCTCCCTCGCAAGGCCGGCAAGGCCGCCGGTCGGGTCGGTTGATGATTTATGCTAGACGCTTTCACCGGCTTTTCAAAGCCCGAAGCGCGCCCACAGCGCGCGCTCTTCCGCCGCATCGATGACGCCGCTTGCCGCGGCGGCGGCGATATCGGGCGCCGAAAAGCTCGAGCCGAACAGGCCGAAGCGGCCGAACAGGCCGCGCGGCGCGGTGATCAGCTTGAGCTGGGTTTTCGGCCCGAAACGGCTCTTCAGCACGCTGCGCATGTCGCCGAGCGCATCGACCAGTCCGAGTTCAAGCCCCTTCTTGGCCGTCCAGAACAGGCCGGTGAACAGGTCGGGATCGTCCTTGAGCTTGCTGCCGCGCCTGTCCTTGACGAGGTCGATGAAGGTCTCGTGGACCTCGAGCTGCAGCGCCTTCAGGCGCTCGACGTCCTCCTTCTTTTCCGGCTTGAACGGGTCGAGCACCGCCTTGTTCTGGCCGGCGGTGTGGACGCGGCGCTCGATGCCGATCTTCTTCAACAGCTCCGGAAAGCCGAACGAGGCCGACACCACGCCGATCGAGCCGACGATGGAGGACGGGTCGGCAAAGATCTCGTCGCCGGCGACCGCGATCATGTAGCCGCCCGATGCCGCCACGTCCTCGACGAAAACCAGGACCTTCTTGTTCTTCTCGCTCGCCAGGTCGCGGATGCGCCTGAAGATCAGCCGCGACTGCACCGGCGAGCCGCCTGGCGAATTGATCGAGATGGCGACCGCCGGCGCGTCGAAGGAAAACAGCTTTTCGAGAAGGCCGGCGGTGGAAGCGAGCGACAGGCTCGGCCGGAACTGGCCGCCGCCGGGCATGATCGTGCCGTGCAGCCGGATGACCGGAATGGTGACGACGGCGGAGCGCCAGGATTTCGGCAGCAGGCGGTTGAAAAGGCGTTTCACGAGGGGGCGGTCTCCGGTCGATTTGCTTGACGCATGTAGGAATTCGCCGGCCAACGGCAATGCCGTCACCCCGGCAATCAGAATGGATCAGTCTCCGAAAAGCGACGCCAGCCCGTTATTGATCAGCTCTGCCCGCTCCGAAGGGCCATTGCCTGAATAGGCATGCAGCATCAGCGGTGGTTGGATCGACAGTTTGCCGCGTGCGCCGAGTGCTGCCCGGACGACGATGCGGATCGCCGCCGCTTCGGGGCGAGGATGGACGGCCAGCATCTCGGCATCGCCGAAGCGGCCGGCGATGGCATCGAGGATGGCGCCGAGCTGTTCCGGCCGGGCGATGACGGCCAGCCCGCCGCCCGGCCTGACCACCGCGGCCGCGCTGCGGATCCAGCTGTCGAACAGCCCGTCCTCCGAGACATGCGCGGCCTTTCTCAGCGGATCGGGCGTCGCGCGATCCTCGGCGGCATTGAACGGCGGGTTCATGATGACGAAATCGAAGCTGTTGTCCTCAAGTCCGGCGGCCGTTCGCGCCCGGCCCGACAGCGCGACATCGGCGACGAGCACCGAGGCGCGGTCGCTGAGATGCGCATTGCCGGGGTGGGCAAGCGTGGTGGTGGCGAAGGCCGCCATTTCCGGGGAACGCTCGACGAGCACGGCCGCGGCCCCGGGGCAGCGCGACAGGACCGCCAGGCCGGCCGCACCAGCGCCCGCGCCAAAATCGGCAAGCCGCCCGGCGAAGGAGGACGGCACGGCAGCCGCCAGCATCATCGCATCCATGCCGGCGCGGTGGCCCGCCTTTCTCGGCTGCACCAGCCAGAAGCGACCGCGATGAAAGGCATCGACCGTATGAGCCGGCATGTCCGGGACAAGGGCAGCGGGCGACGCGGACATTATTTTTGGCGGATCTCGTTAGCGATGCCGGCATCCGTCAGGATGCGCCGCGCCGCATCGGCCTTGTCGGCGTCCACCATGACACGGCGGGGCAGGATGCCGATCGAGCCGTCGAGGACGCTCATGTTCTGGTCGGCGACGAAACAGCCGATGCCGGCATCGCGCATGAGCGATTCGACAAACGAAATGATGACGGCGTCGTTGGTGCGGATGAGCTCTATCATCGGATTAGGGCCATGATCTATCGATATGGTCGAAATGGCGCCTGAAACGGCAAGAAGATGCGAGGAGAAGCGTGAAGGTCGGGGTCTTTCCCCCGGCCGAGCGGTTCGACGACGCAGCTTGCAGCCGTTTCGGCGTCCGGAGGATGTGGTCCATCTGCCCGGCTACTTTGTCGCGAAGGACTTGAAAGCCGAATGGCTTCCTGCGCCTTCGCTCCGCGTATCCGGACGGATGGCCTCACACCATTTCGATCATATCGATAGATCATGGCCCTAAACTCGCAGTTTGCGGCGTTGATGTAAACGTAGGCGTGATCATGTACCAGAGCCGGCGCGCCAATTCGCCTCTTGCCGCAGCAGTGGGTGACACCCTAGAGTCTGTCCAGGGACCATGTTGCCGTCGTGCATATCGAGGTTGGGAGTTTTGCCGTGGGTGTCGTTCTCAACATTGAAAACGGGAAGCGCGAAGCCGCCTCGATAAAGGACCTCATCGACCTGACAGCGGCCGACATGGGGCGCGTCAACAAATTGATCCTGTCGAAGGCCGGCTCCGATGTCGAGATGATCCCGGAGATTGCCAACCATCTGATCTCGTCGGGCGGCAAACGGCTGCGGCCGATGCTGACGCTCGCCGCCGCCCAGATGTTCGGCTATTCCGGCGACGGCCATGTCAAGCTCGCCACATCGGTCGAATTCATGCATACCGCGACACTTCTCCACGACGATGTTGTCGATGAAAGCGGCATGCGGCGCGGCAAAAAGACGGCGCGTATGATCTGGGGCAACCAGGCCAGTGTTCTGGTCGGCGATTTCCTGCTCGGCCAGGCGTTCCGGATGATGGTCGATGTCGCCTCGCTTGAAGCGCTCGATATCCTGTCGAGCGCTGCTTCGATCATCGCCGAAGGCGAGGTGATGCAGCTTGCCGCCGCCAAAAACCTCGAGACCACCGAGGACGAGCATTTCGCGGTGATCAAGGCCAAGACCGCGGCGCTGTTCTCGGCTGCCGCCGAGGTCGGCCCGGTCATCGCCCAGGCGACGCGCAACGATCGCGCAGCACTCCGCTCCTACGGCATGAATCTCGGCCTTGCCTTCCAGCTGATCGATGACGCGCTGGATTACGGCGGCACCAGCAAGGATCTCGGCAAGAACGTCGGCGACGATTTCCGCGAGGGCAAGGTGACGCTGCCGGTGATCCTCGCCTATCGGCGCGGCACCAAGGCCGAGCGCAGCTTCTGGAAACGCGCCATCGAGGACAATGCCGCCGACGATGCCGGGCTGGAAAAGGCCATCGGCCTGATGCTCCGCCACGGGGCGATTGCCGACACCATCGGGCGCGCCCGCCATTTCGGCGAGATAGCCCGCGACGCGCTGGCGCCGCTCGAGGCGACGCCGCAGAAGTCTGCACTGATCGACGTCATCGATTTCTGCATCAGCCGGGTGAATTGACAGGCGTCGCGGCGCGAGGCCGGGACGCCGCCTGTTCTCATCGAGCCTTTGCCGGAAGCACTATTGCTGCCAGCAAACTGACGACGATGCCGCCCGCCGCGAGCCGGAAGGCAACCTGGATGCCGTCGGCGACGGCAATTTTCAACGCATCGCCGGACAATTCGCCGATTTGGCTGTTCGCAATCGCAATCAGCACGGCCATGCCGATGGCGTTGCCGACATTGAGCGTCGTCGAAGCCATCCCCGAGGCGACGCCTTGCTGGTCATGGGCAACGCCGGAAGCGGCGGCAATCCACATTGCGGTCCAGACGATGCCTTGTCCGACGCCGGAGACGATCAGGCCGGGTACGAGGGGCAGATAGCTGCTGTCGGCAGTCGCGCCTGATACCATCAATGCTGTGCCGACCGCGCCGACGATCATGCCGCCGACCAGGGTGCTGCGCGTCGAAAAGCGCGTTGCCAGACGCTCGCCGAGTTGCGTGCCGGTGGCGATGGCGACCGACGGCACGAGAAAGGCGAGGCCCGTCTGCAAGGCAGTGAAGCCGTGCACGTTCTGCAGCAGCACGGTGAGGAAGTAGGGCAGCGCGCCGAAAGTAGCCATGTAGAGGAAGGTTATCGTCATGCCGGCGACGAGGCTGCGGTTGTGGAACACGCGCAGCGGCATCAGCGGGTCGGCGCTGTTGGCCTCGATCACGGTGAAGGCGATCAGGAAAAATGCCGCCAGTGCTGCGCTGACGATGATTGCGCCAGAGCCCCAGCCATATTCGGGCCCCTGAACCAGGGTGAAGACAAGCAGCGTCGCGCCGGCGGTGACGGTCAGCGCGCCCGGCAGATCGAAGCTGCACTGCTCGTGCCGCTTGCGATCGCGCGGGATGATGGCGAAAGCCGCGATGATGGCGATCCCGGCCAACAGCACGTTGACGTAGAAGACCGACGGCCAGCCGAAGGCGCTGGTCAGAAACCCGCCGGCAAGCGAACCGAGCGTCAGGCCGCTGGCGCCCGCGCCGCCCCAGACGGCGAGCGCCCGGTTGCGTTCCGGTCCCTCGGCGAACAGGCGGTTGATCAGCGACAACGTCGCAGGAAACAGGAACGCGGCGCCGATGCCTTGCACGGCGCGGGCCGCGATGATGATTTCCGGCGACCAGGCGAGGCCGCCGACCAGAGATGAGAGCGCGTAGAGCCAGAGCGCGAAGATGAAGACGCGGCGCTGGCCGATCAGGTCGGCGGCCCGGCCGCCGAACAGCAGGAAGCCGCCGGTGAAGACGGTGTAGGCGCTGACCACCCACTGCAGGGTCTGGCCTGAAAATCCGAGGCCGGCGCCGATCTCCGGCAACGCCACGAAGACTATGTTGAGGTCGAGCGAGATGATGAGCTGCGCGAGGCGAGCAGCGCCAGCGTTGCGCCATGTTTCGCCCTGCTTGCTCCCTGCGTTATCGCCCCGAGCGGCGCGCCTTGATCCAGTGAACTCATGCCGGTCTCCTTGTCGACAATTATTTAATGATCGACAAAGAATTGAGATTTGCAATCCGAAGTCAAGCGGATTATTTGTTGATCGACAAAAATTGGAGACCGCCATGGCGGGAAGGCCAAGGGAGTTCGACCGCGACCAGGCGCTGGAGAAAGCCCGCGACGCTTTCTGGAGACGCGGCTACGAGGGCACCTCGATGGCCGATCTCGTATCGGCGCTTGGTCTCGCATCGGCGCGCATCTATGCCGCCTTCGGCTCGAAGGAGGATCTGTTTCGCGAAGCGGTGGCACTTTACGAGGCCAATGAGGGCGGCTTCGCCACACGCGCACTGCAGGAAGAACCAAATGTCCGGCGCGTCATCGAGCGCATGCTTCGCGACGCCGTCGAAATCTATACGCGGCCGGGGCAGCCGCAGGGCTGCATGGTGGTGACGGCCGCGACCAATTGCGCCGTCGAAAATGACGCCGTGCTGCAATGGCTGGTGGAGCATCGGCTGGCGCTTACCGCATCGATCGTCGAGCGGTTGAAGCAGGCGGTGCGCGATGGCGAATTGAAGCCGGACACCGACGCCGAGACGTTGGGGGATTATTACGCCACGCTGATGCACGGCCTTTCGGTGCAGGCACGCGACGGCGTGCCGAAAAAGCGGCTGCACGATCTTGTCACCGTCGCCATGCAGGCGCTCGACGCAAGCCTTTCGCAAACGTCCTGAGTTTCAGGGCCGTGACGCTTGGCCCTCACTTGCCGGATTTCTCGGCGGCTTTCTTGGGATTGACCGCCGCCGTCGGCGGCTCGGGTGGTTCGGCAGCGACAGCTTTCGGCGGTTCCGGCTCGGTTGCCGGCGCCTCGGGGCCGGCCTTGCTGAGCGCGACCGAGATGCCGAACACCTTCCATTGCCGTTCGACCGGCGCAAACAACAGCTCGAAATTGACCTGCATCGGCACCGAGGGAAAGAAACCGGCCATATGCAACATGCCGTTGGACTCGATCTGCGGCAGCAGCGTCAATTGCGGCTCCAGCACCGCGACGCCGCCGAGGTCGATGCCGTCATTGCGGTGGCTGGCGAAGATCTCGGCAAGCTTGGCCGCATTGTTGGTCTGGAAGCCCGGCGCGCCGAGATCGCGCAGCACCGTGTAATTCCCCGTCTTGTTGGCATGGTCGAGCGCCAGCAGCGAGCCGCGCACCAGGATCAGCACGCCGTTGCGGTCGATATTGGCCGGCTTCGGCGCCTGGGGCTTGGCCGATTTCTGGATTTTCGACGTTTGCGCCAGGGCAGGCTGGACAAGCTGCGGAACGGCTGCCGTCAGCACCAAGGCGGCCAGCAACATTCTGCCCGTCGGCCGCACCGATCCCGGCAAGATTGAGGTCATGCCCGCTGCATCAGTTGAGTGTCCACGATGCGCCGACGCTGACGCCGACATCGCCACGGTTGGTGGAGGCCGACACGGCGGCGTTGAGGCGGAAATCCAGGCTCGTGCTATAGCCAAGGCCGAGCGCCAGGCCCGACTGGCCCTTGAAATGGCCAAAGCCGCCGGCCAGCGACAATTTGCCGGGCCTGTCGTCGTAACGCAATCCCGCCGTCGCCAGCGCAAGCGCCGTTCCGGCGCGGGCTTCCGAGCGGTTTTCGCTGACCTGCTCGCCAAGGTTCTGCAACCCGCCCTCCAGCGCGCTGACGCGGCCGTCGAGCAGGGCGATGTTAGCCTCGTTGATCGTGGTGCGACTGTCGAGGCTGAAAATCTGCGCGGTGTGCAGGTTGAGCGTGTTGGTATTGTTGGTGATACGCGCCTCGTGATCGGCAAGCTGGATCGTATGATTGCCGACCGTCGTGTTGAGCGCGTTGATCTGGTTGGTGTTGTTGACAATGCGCGTCTCGTGATCGGCAAGCTGCATCGTGTGGCTGCTTACCGTGGTGTTGAGCGAGGCGATCTGGGTGGTATGGGCTGCAACGTCGTCGGCCAGTCCTTCGAGTTCGTCGATGTTCACGGAAGCGGTCGCCAGATTGCCCGCGGCGTCGGACGTCACCAGGTATTTCGGTCCGCTCTGGGCCTCCCTGCTGGCTGCGCTGTTGATGCCCGACAGAGTGTAGGTGGCGCTGCTGTTGCCGATAGCCACCTGATTGGCGCGTGTCGTGGTCACACCTTGGCCTACGGCGACTGAATCGGCAAAATTGGCCGTCGCACCGGTGCCGAGGGCGGTGGCATTCACCGCATTCGCCTTGGCCGAGGCGCCAAGAGCGGTAGCGTTGGCCTGGTTAGGGCCTCCCGCACCAGCCTGAGCACGGGCGCCGATAGCCGTCGTGCTTGCATTGTTATGGTTGATGGGACCCGAGATTCCCCCGGCCCACGCATCATCGCCAAGAGCGGTACTGAGGTCTCCATCAGAAACGGCTCTACCGCCGACCGCCGTCGAGGATCCGCCCGCAGCTTGGGCGATAGTTCCGCATGCCATACCAGTGGGCGAAGCCCCGGCGCCATCTGCGCCATAATTTATATCTTCACACACAAACGCAGCCGCCGGAGTCGGCGCGAGGGCCACCAGGCCGGCTGCCGCGGCTATCACCAAAACTCCGGCCCCGCGAACCGGCACGCGGGACGACATCAGGATGCCGGCAGCCCCCAATGCAGCCGACCACTCAAAGCCTTCTACAACACGGCTCTTCATCGAATTATCCCCTTCTTTCCAGAACGGCGCCGGCCGATCGCAAAGCTCCCGATGAGATGGACCATGCATGAAGCCGGCAACGGCCGGACAGTCGGCAAATGCCTACACTTCGCGGCATTCCCCCTGTTCTTGCAGCGTTTTCAGTCCTGGCTGTTGCAATCTTGCAACGTCGGGCCGGTTGACTGACCGAAATCACGAAAACGGCCGCGCGCTCGTCAGCAGCGCCACGAGCTGGCTTTGGCGACTGGTTCCGGTTTTCCGAAAAATTCGCTCGAGATAAGTACGGGCCGATTTGACGGCGATACCGATTTCGAGGGCGGCTTCCTGTACGGAACGGCCTGAGGCAAGCACGACGGCGAGCCGGGCTTCCGCCGGCGTCAAGTCGAACAGGCCCGAAAGGATATCGGGCGACGGCACCGTCGCGCTGATGCTGACGGCAGTTGCCGCGACAAGGATATCCGCGCCCGAAAAGATGTCATGTGCGGCACGGCGCAACGGCAAAAGGTGAACGATCAGCGCAGGCCGCCCCTCAACGGCTGGGACAGGGATGGACCGCACAACGCGATGGTCGTCGTTGTGCATGATGGCTTGCTGGAAAAGCGCGTTTGCAGATAGGTCCGCAAGCACCATGCCGCCGCCGGCCTGGGGGATGAACACGTCCTTCATATCTTCCAGCAGGCGGTTGACCGTCAGCACACGGCCTGATCCGCTCATGACAGCGGCCGGCAGCCCGATTTCGCCCAGCGCCGATGCGGCGGTCCTGGCGCGTTCCATGCCAAGACGCGCGGCAACAAGGCCGGCCCGCGCCAGATGCGGACGCAGTCCGTTCAGCAGGTCGATCGCCGCTTGATCGTACTTGCCGTCCTTCAGCCAGCGCTGGAAGACGAACAGCACCAGCTCTCCGCTCGGCATGGGAATCGACGTGCAGACGGGCGATCCGACGCCGAAATTTCTTGCCCATGCGTAGATCGGGTCCCGCTCGATCTCATCGCCGGTCATGAAGTCGTCGACCCGCACAAAGCTTGCCGGCTGAGTGCTGCACATGCGCTGCACGCTCTCGGAAAATTTCCAATCTGCCATGAAAGCGTCGATCAAGGGCTCGGCCTGCGCCTCGCCGATGGCGCGAAGCGGGGAATGATCGCTGATCATGAAAATCGAGCCGCTTGCCGAGCGCGTGATCGCACTGGTCGCTTCCAACGCTCCCGGCCACTGCTCGGCGGCGAACGCTGCTTCGTAGATACGATCGACGATGGCGAAGGCTTCTTCGTCGCGCGGCACTTCCAGCATCGGCGCCCCCATGGCTGGCGAAGCAAGAATTGAAATCTCATCCTGCCACGCAAAGTTGCATGGCGGAAGCTTTCAACCGCTGGCGCTTAGGGATCGCTTACGGCGTCGGGAAATAGCACCGCGCAGGCACCGCCAAAGCGGACGCCACGCGGTCAAGAGTCGCAGTTCAGGCCCTTTCGGCATGGTTTATTAATTGCTTGACCCGATTGTGAATTCGGGCCGGGTTGAAGCACGACCCCAAAAAGGCCATGCTTTACCTGTAAAAATCGAGTCTACGGCGATCCCGCTGACGCGGAGATGGCGTTTGGCTGAAAGGGATATGATGCGGCAAGGATATGCGCGCTGGCTGACGGGGCTGGCAATCGCGACGGGCATGGCGATCTCGGCTTTGCCGGCGCATGCCAAACAGACCGCCGAGCCGGTCAGGATCACATCCTTCTCGGGGGCCTATCTCGCCGCCAGGATTGCCGACGGCGACAACGACCTCGACAGCGCCATTTCCTATTACAAGCAGGCGCTTGCGTTCGATCCGAACGATACGGGACTGCAGCAGAGCCTGATGCTGTCGCTGATCGCGCAGGGGCGCTTCGACGAATCCCTGGTCTATGCCGACAAGCTCAAGGCGGTTCCCGATGTCGAGCGCTTCTCGCGCCTGGCGCTGGCCATCGATTCCTTCCACAAGAAGGATTTCTCCAAGGCCGAATACTGGCTCAAGCTGTCGCTCGAGTCCGATCTCGACCGGCTGATCTCCGGCGTCATGACCGGCTGGGCCAAGCAGGGTGCGGGTGACGCCGGCGAGGCCATGGCTTCCATCGACAAGCTGCAAGGCCCCGACTGGTTCAGCCTGTTCAAGTCCTTCCACCGCGCCTTGATTGCCGACGCCTCCGGCCTACCCGACAGGGCGGATGCGCTCTACACCGCCACCGTGCAGGACACCGCCGCCGGCGGTGCGGCCCCCGAAACATGGATGCGCAACGCGCAGGCCTACGCCTCTTTCCTCGCCCGCAAAGGCGACAAGGCCAAGGCGCTGTCGGTGCTCGACAAAGCCGAGGCGTTTGCGCCCGGCAAGGTCGAGATTGCAGCCCTTCGCGACAAGATCAACAAGGGCGAAAAGATCGAGCCCTTCGTTGCCGGTCCGTCGGACGGCGCCTCGGAAATCCTGCTCGATCTCGCCACCGCGCTCAACCGCGGCGGCGGCGAGCCGTTCGTGCGGCTTTATCTGCAATATGCCCTGGCGCTGCGGCCCGACAACGACGCGGCGCTCGTTCAGCTTGCCGCCGTTGCCGAGCAGTTGAAAGACGGCGAGGGCGCCATCGCGCTCTATCGCCGCATTCCCGCCGGCTCGCCGCTGAAGCAGCTTTCGGACCTGCAGCTTGGCCTCAACCTTGCCGATCTCGACCGCAACGACGAGGCGATCGCTCACCTCAAGGCCATCGTCGATGCGCATCCAGACGACATGCGCGCCTATCTGGCGCTCGGCGGCGTCTATTCCTCGAAGGAGGATTTCCGCTCCGCCGCCAATCTTTACGACAAGGCAGTCGAGGTGCTGAAGACGCCGACCGCCGCCAACTGGAACATCTTCTACCAGCGCGGCATCGCCTATGAGCGGCTGAAGGAATGGCCGAAGGCCGAGCCGAATTTCCGCAAGGCGCTGGAGCTCTACCCCGACCAGCCGCAGGTCCTGAACTATCTCGGCTATTCCTGGGTCGACAAGAACATGAACCTCAAGGAAGGCCTCGCGATGATCCAGAAGGCCGTCGACCTGAGGCCGAGCGACGGCTACATCGTCGATTCGCTGGGCTGGGCCTATTACCGCCTTGGCCAGTTCGACGACGCGGTGCGCGAAATGGAACGCGCCGTTTCGTTGAAGCCGGAGGATCCGGTGCTCAACGATCACCTCGGCGACGCCTACTGGCGCGTCGGCCGCAAGCTGGAAGCCACCTTCCAGTGGAACCAGGCCCGCGACCTGAAGCCGGACCCGGATGTGCTTGCCGCCTTGCAGCAAAAGCTGATGAAAGGCCTGCCGCCGATCGAATCCAACACGGCGCAGGAAACCCCGAACGTAAAGCCCTTGCCGGCGCCCGCGCCTAAGGGGTGACCCTTCTTTCCTTCTCCCCTTGTGGGAGAAGGTGGATCGGCGCGCAGCGCCGAGACGGTTGAGGGGTGTCGGACGGATTGCCGTCGGTGCCAAGCTGGAACACCCCTCATCCGACCGAGCTTCGCTCGGCCACCTTCTCCCACAAAGGGAGAAGGGAACACCTTCAAAGGCCTGACCCCCTCTGCCTTGACGCTTGCTGGCCAGGCATCTAGGACGTGCCGGCATCCCGCCTTTCCCGCCGGAGGCCGCCGTGACCGTTGATATCCCTGCCCACATGCACCCCAGCCGCTCGTTCCAGGGGCTGATCCTGACGTTGCATAATTACTGGGCGGACTATGGCTGCGTCGTCCTCCAGCCTTACGACATGGAAGTCGGCGCCGGCACATTCCATCCGGCAACGACGTTGCGCGCGCTCGGTCCAAAACGCTGGAATGCCGCCTATGTCCAGCCCTCGCGCCGCCCCAAGGACGGCCGCTATGGCGAGAACCCGAACCGGCTGCAGCACTATTACCAATACCAGGTGATCCTGAAGCCCAATCCGCCCAATCTGCAGGAGCTTTACCTCGGCTCGCTGGCCGCGATCGGCATCGATCCGCTGCTGCATGACATCCGCTTCGTCGAGGACGACTGGGAAAGCCCGACGCTGGGCGCCTGGGGGCTCGGCTGGGAGTGCTGGTGCGACGGCATGGAGGTGTCGCAGTTCACCTATTTCCAGCAGGTCTGCGGCATCGAATGCGCACCGGTGGCGGGCGAGCTCACTTACGGGCTGGAACGGCTGGCCATGTATGTGCAGGGCGTCGACAATGTCTACGACCTCAACTTCAACGGCCGCGAAGGCGCCGACAAGGTGACCTATGGCGACGTCTTCCTGCAGGCCGAGCAGGAATATTCGCGCCACAATTTCGAATTCGCCAACACCGCAATGCTGCTCAGGCATTTCGAGGACGCCGAAGCCGAGTGCAAGGCGCTGCTCGAAGCCGGCGCGCCTGTCTCCCCCCTTGAGGGGGAGATGCCCGCGAAGCGGGCAGAGGGGGTCACCTCAGAAGGCACCACAAGTAAAACGTCGAGCACCGCACGGGCGACCCCTCCCGGCCAGACCTTGTCTGGCCACCTTCCGCTCAAGGGGGAGGGATACCACCGCCTTGTATTCCCCGCCTACGACCAGTGCATCAAGGCCAGCCACGTCTTCAATCTGCTCGACGCACGCGGCGTGATTTCGGTCACCGAGCGCCAGAGTTATATTTTGCGGGTGCGCAATCTGGCCAAGGCCTGCGGCGAGGCGTTTCTGCTGACGCAGGCGGGCGGCTTGGCGGCTTAGCTCCAGGCGGTTTCGGCAGGGGCGCTGATTGGCAACGTGCCTTGGCCGCTTGCACCGGCTATTGTCCGCAGCGCCTGCCTGACGCCGGGCATCGAGAACGTGCCATGAACTTGCGCCGTGAAGCAGGCGCTGAGCGCGAGGATCTGCAGGAATGTCGATGCCGTTCTCATGGTCGGTCAGCCAATAGCTCTCTGCCTGAGCGTTGGTCGCTTCAGCGCTGCGTTCGGTTCAGGGAAATCTTTGATCCAAGGACGGGCGGACCGGCGCGTGTCCGACAGGCGGCTGAATTTTTTCGGAAATCGCCGTTAGATGTCCCGATCGAGCTGGGAAGGGTGACAGCGGCCAGCCGAGTTGCTATGCCCCCGCTTACCTCCCCCTCGATGGGGGAGGTCGCCGCGAAGCGGCGGCTATTTTTGTCCATGAGTTCCTTCGATGCCCGACCTGCTTTTAGAACTCCGTTCGGAAGAGATTCCCGCCCGCATGCAGCGCAAGGCTGCCGGCGATCTCAGGAAGCTTTTGACCGACGGGCTGGTCGACGCCGGGCTGACCTACGAGGCGGCGCGCGAATATTGGACGCCGCGCCGGTTGACGCTCGACATTCGCGGCCTGACCGCGCGCTCGAAGGACATCAGCGAGGAGATCAAGGGGCCCTCGACCAAGGCGCCCGAGCCGGCGGTGCAGGGTTTTCTGCGCAAGGCCGGCCTTGCCTCGATTGCCGAGGCGCATGTTCATTCCGATCCGAAGAAGGGCGACTTCTACGTCGCCCATATTTCCAGGCCGGGCAGACCGGCGGAGCAGATCATCGCCGAACTGGTGCCGGGCATCATCCGCAACTTCCCCTGGCCGAAATCGATGCGCTGGGGGCCGGCTTCGGCCAAGCCCGGCTCGCTGCGCTGGGTGCGGCCGCTGCAATCGATCCTGTGCACCTTCGGCCCCGAAACCGAGGAGCCGGTGGTCGTCGATTTCGAGATCGACGGCATCCGCTCAGGCAATGTCACTTACGGCCACCGTTTTCATGCACCGGTCGCCATCACGGTGCGACGCTTCGACGATTATGTCGCCAAGCTGGAGGCGGCCAAGGTCGTGCTCGATGCCGACAGGCGCAAGGAGATTATTCTTGCCGATGCCAGGAACCTCGCCTTCGCCAGCGGGCTCGACCTCGTCGAGGACGAGGGGCTGCTGGAGGAAGTGTCGGGCCTGGTCGAATGGCCCGTCGTGCTGATGGGCGAATTCGAGCAGGATTTCTTGGCCATTCCGGCCGAGGTGATCAGGCTCACCATCCGCGCCAACCAGAAGTGTTTCGTGACGCGGCCACACGACGCGGGCGAAGAGCTCTCCAACCGCTTCATCCTGACCGCCAATATCGAGGCCAAGGATGGCGGCAAGGAGATCGCCCATGGCAATGGCAAGGTGGTGCGCGCGCGCCTGTCCGACGCGCTCTATTTCTGGAAGACCGACCAGGGCGACCTGCCGGATCTCGACCAGCTGCAGGCATCGGCGGAAAAGTTCGGGCTTGATCTAGAAAAACCGCTCGACCAGCGCATGGCCCGCCTCGACCACCTCAATGTAACGTTTCATGCCAAGCTCGGCACGCAGGGCGAGCGGGTGGAGCGGATTGCCAGGTTGGCCGAAGAATTGGCGCCGCTCGTGGCGCAGTCGATCTCCCCCCTTGAGGGGGAGATGGCCGGCAGGCCAGAGGGGGTCGCTTCGGCTGGCGCGACGCGATCTGGCCTTTCGAAGCAAGAGGAAGTTGGCGCTCCACGCGAGATGACCCCCTCTGTCGCCTTCGGCGACATCTCCCCCTCGAGGGGGGAGATTACCGCGCTGGCGCGCCGCGCCGCCGTGCTCGCCAAGGCCGACCTCACCACCGAAGTGGTTGGCGAGTTCTCGGAACTGCAAGGCGCCATGGGCCGCAAATACGCACTGCTGCAGGGCGAGCATCCTTCCGTTGCCGCGGCGATCGAGGAACACTACAAGCCGCAGGGACCGTCCGATCGCGTGCCAACTGATCCGGTTTCGGTGGCCGTGGCGCTTGCCGACAAGCTCGACACGCTGGTCGGGTTCTGGGCTATTGATGAAAAGCCGACCGGATCGAAGGACCCCTATGCGCTCAGAAGAGCGGCGCTGGGAGTGGTCAGGACTTTGGTCGAGAACGGGGTGAGACTGCCGCTCCAGCGCCAGTTTTTAAACTCGCTGTTCGGGCTTACCTTCAATCGCGGCAATCGGTTTTCGGTGGTTTGGCGAGCGGACGACGAGGGCGATTTCACTACTGGCGTTGGATCAGCCAACGATTTGATCAGTGAACGGGCAGGTTCGCTGTCCTCGGAAATACGCGGCGTCGAATTACCGGACCATTCCGCGTCTGAGATAATTGCCGATCTCCTGTCCTTCTTCCACGACCGCCTGAAAGTCTATCTCCGCGATCAGGGCGCGCGGCATGATCTGATCGACGCGGTTCTGGCGGCAGGTTCGCGCCCGATCTCCCCCCTAGAGGGGGAGATGTCGGCGCAGCCGACAGAGGGGGGCGCTGTCCCGCCAGCCTCTCATTCTGTCGCGCCCCCCTCTGCCCTGCCGGGCATCTCCCCCTCTAGGGGGGAGATCGGCCAATCGTCCAACGACGACCTCCTGCAAATCGTCCGCCGCGTCGAAGCGCTTGGCTCCTTCCTCGACAGCGAGGACGGCGGGAACCTGCTTGCCGGCACCAAGCGCGCCGCCAACATCGTGGCTGCCGAGGAGAAGAAGAACACGACGATCGCCGACCGTGTTGAGCCGGCGCTGTTCCGGGAGGGCGCCGAAAAAACCTTGTACGCCGCGGTCAATCAGGCCGAGAGGCAAGCCGGCGAAGCAATTCAAAACGAAGACTTTTCCGCCGCCATGCTGGCGCTTAGCGTGTTGCGCGAGCCGGTTGATTCATTCTTTGAGAAAGTCCTCGTAAACGATGAGGACCAGGCGGTGCGCGCCAATCGCCTGGCATTGCTCGCCCGCATCCGCGCGGCGACCGACCGGGTCGCGGATTTCTCCAAGATAGCCGGCTGACGTCCGGAAAAAAATCATCGCTTGTGGCGCTATTTCGGCTGGTCGGGAGCTGCTAGCGGGGCAGGCTGCTGCGCAGCCGGTTCAGGGGTTTTGCTGGCGACCTTTGGGTCGGCTTTGCTGTCCGCGGCGCGCGCGGCAGCGATGGCCGGCGCGACCTTGGGCGCCGGCGTTGCAAAGGCATCGCCGACGATACCGCCGCGAATGATCATCGGGCTTCCGTCGAAGCCATGACTCGGCTGGCTCGGGATCGCCGCGACCTTTTCATCGGTGACGTTTTCATTGACGTCAGGCAACTTCTCGCCGAGCGCGACGATCGACGGTGTTTTTGCCCGTTCGAGCGCGCCGGCACTTACAACCGAAGGCGTCGCCGTCGTTTGCCCGAGAAAAACCAGCGACGAGGCCTGTGCCGTGCCGGCCATAAACGCCAGACCAAGCGCTCCAACGATACGCATCGAAAGCATGATAATTCCCCTTGCCCAACAAGACGGCACCGTAGCCGAGGGCCAGTTGATGCCGGCTTGCGGGGAAACAGAGCATTTTAGCGATTTGCGATTCGCCCACGCCCGGACTTGCTCCGTCGGCGTCAGCGTATTAGGCACCCGCATCCGTGAGGTGACGACAGTGGCTGAAATTCGTGCCGTCGGCGAGGCGATGGAAAGGGCGTTGGCGCTGCTCGAGAGCGGCGATGTCGTCGCCATCCCGACCGAGACCGTCTATGGGCTGGCCGGCGACGCGACCAATGGCGTTGCCGTGGCCCGCATCTTCGAAGCCAAGGGCCGCCCTCGCTTCAACCCGCTGATCGCCCATATAGCCGACCCGGCGATGGCCGAGCGCATCGCGCTGTTCGATCCGCTGTCGGAAAGATTGGCGCAGGCATTCTGGCCGGGGCCGCTGACGCTGGTGCTGCCGCAACGGCCCGGCAACGGCATTCATCCGCTGGTCACCGCCGGTCTGGAAACGATCGCGCTGCGCATGCCGAAAGGCTTTGGCGGCGAGCTGATCGCCAGGTTCGGCCGCGCGCTGGCGGCGCCCAGCGCCAATTCCTCGGGCAGGATCAGCGCCACGACGGCCGATGCCGTGGCCGCCGATCTCGGTCCCCGGATCAAGCTTGTGGTCGATGGCGGCGCGACGCCGGTCGGGCTGGAATCGACCATCGTCAAGGTCGAAGCTGGAAAGCTGCGGCTGCTGCGGCCGGGCGGCATTGCCGCCGAAGAGATCGAAGCAGTGGCCGGGACAAAGTTGCTGCGCGGCGCTTCGGGCATCGAGGCGCCCGGCATGCTCGCCTCGCACTATGCGCCAGGTGCGGCAGTGCGGCTCAATGCTGCGGAGGTCGCACCGGGCGAAGCCTTGCTGGCCTTCGGCCGCCGCCGTGCCGAAGGCTGGCGCGATGCAGCCGCCCTGCGCAACTTGTCGGAGACCGGCGACCTGGGCGAGGCGGCAAGCAATCTCTTCGCCCATCTGCAGGATCTCGATAGCAGTCGCGCCAAAACCATCGCCGTCGAGCCGATCCCGTTCGAAGGGCTGGGCGAGGCGATCAATGACCGGCTTTCGCGCGCCGCCGCCCCGCGTGACAAGATCGCCCCGCGTGACAAGATGGATTGAGCACCATAGTTTCCACCCATGAACGACATTTCCCCCGATCTCGACCCCGCCGTCGTCGCCCGCTTTGCGGCAATCGTCGGCGACAAATATGCGCTGCGCGATCAGCGGGACATCGCGCCTTACCTCACCGAGCGGCGCGGACTTTGGCACGGCAGGACGGCTTTGGTGCTGAGGCCGGGGACCGTCGAGGAGGTCAGCAGCATCATGCGGCTGGCAACCGAAACCGGCACGCCCATCGTGCCGCAAAGCGGCAACACCGGGCTGGTCGGCGCCCAGGTGCCGGACGCATCCGGCCGCGAGATCGTGCTGTCGCTGTCGCGGCTGAACCGCATCCGCGAGATCGATACACTGTCCAACACGGTGACGGTCGAAACCGGCGTCATCCTGCAGACGCTGCAGGAAGCGGCCGATGCCGCCGACCGGCTGTTTCCGCTGTCGCTTGCCGCGCAAGGCTCCTGCCAGATCGGCGGCAATCTCTCCTCCAACGCCGGCGGCACCGGCGTGCTTGCCTACGGCAATGCGCGCGAGCTCTGCCTCGGCGTCGAAGTGGTGCTGCCGACCGGTGAAGTGTTCGACGATCTGCGCAAGCTGAAAAAAGACAATACCGGTTACGATCTGAAGAACCTGTTCGTCGGCGCCGAGGGTACGCTCGGCATCATTACCGCCGCCGTGCTCAAGCTGTTCCCCAAGCCCAAGGGGCGCGAGGTGGCGTTTGCCGGCCTGTCATCGCCGGAGGCGGCATTGTCGCTGTTCAGCCTGGCGATGGACCGTGCAGGGGCAGCGCTCACCGCCTTCGAGCTGATCGGCCAGAGGCCTTACGACTTCACGCTTGCCCACGCACAAGGCGTGGTGCGGCCGCTTGCCGGCGATTGGCCGTGGTATGTGCTGATGCAGATCTCGTCGGGCCGTTCGGCCGACGATGCGAGGGCGCTGATCGAGGAGGTGCTGGAGGCAGGCCTCGAGCAAGCGATCGTCGGCGATGCGGTGATCGCGGCAAGCATGGCCCAGGGCGATGCGTTCTGGAATTTCCGCGAGGTGCTGCCCGAGGCGCAGAAACCGGAAGGTGCCTCGATCAAGCACGACATCTCGGTGCCGGTGGCGTCAATCCCGCCCTTCATTGAAAAGGCCGCCGGCGCCGTGCAATCGGTCAGTCCCGGCGCGCGCGTCGTCTGCTTCGGCCACATGGGCGACGGGAACCTGCACTATAACATCTCCCGGCCGGCCGACGGCGATGACGAGGCGTTTCTCGGCCTTTACCACGTCATGAACAAGGCCGTGCACGACGTCGTGCGCGCGTTTCATGGCTCGATCTCGGCCGAGCACGGCATCGGCCAGTTGAAGCGGGACGAATTGATCGCGACGGCGCCGCCGATGGCGATCGAGCTGATGCGCAGGGTGAAGGCCGCCTTCGATCCGGCCGGCATCATGAATCCGGGTAAGGTTATCTGATCCTTTCGCCGGCCTGCGCCGGTTGGCATTCCGATAACCATCCGCCCCGGATCAGCAAAATTTAACCGACTTTCTTAAGCGCGAGGATAAGAAGCCCGCGCTAATGTTTCTCCACAAACGAGGCTGGGAAAACCGGCCCGGAGAACCGGAAACACCGGCTCTCAGGAGAAACAGGAAAGGCACGATATGAACACTGGACTGAAGCCAGTCTGGGCCGGGCGCAATATGCGCCTCGACCCATTCCGCCTGCCGCAGGTGGTGAGCTACGCCACGCGCGACGATTATGGCGACGTTACCTTCACCATCGACCAGCGCGGCGCGGTTATCCGCCGCACGCTGGAGATGAGCGGCGTGCCGGCGATCATCGCTCTGCCCGCCAACGCGTTTCGCGGCGTCGCCGCCCGCGCGATGGAGGATCCGGATGGCAATGTCACAGTGACGCTTGAGCTTCTGCACAATGACCCGATGCTGTCGGTGCCGCTGCTGGTCGCCGACGATCTCGACGACGTCGCCGCCGACTGGCGCGCCTGGGCCGACGCCTACCGCCTGCCGATGCTGCTGATCGAGGCCGACGGCATCGCCCGCACGCTGGAAGAATCGCTCGGCGCCGCCATCAAGGCGCTGCCGGCGCAGGACCGCCGCAAGGGTCGCGTCTCGACCATGCGCCGCCCGCGCTTCCTCGCCCGCCGCCGCGCCGGCGACCTCGGCCTCAGGCTGGTCATCGGCGGCGAAGAGCTTATTTCGCGGGAATAGCTAAACCAGCGGCTTCAGCGCCACCCAGACCGCGCCGCCGATCAGGCCGAGGAAGATCAGCCAGCCGACCTGGTTGTTCGATCTGAACAGCCTCAGGCACTGGTCCGGATCGTCGATGTCGAGCACGCCGATCTGCCGCGCCAGATTCGCGCCGGCGGCGATCAGCCCGGCAAGTGCAGGCACCGGTGCCTGTGCCGAGGCAAAGGCGATGGCGAAGCAGACCAGCGCTCCGCCATAAAGCCCGGCCAGCCAGACCTTGGTATTGTCGCCGAACAGGCGCGCCGTCGAGCGCACGCCGACGATGGCGTCGTCTTCCTTGTCCTGATGCGCATAGATCGTGTCATAGCCGATCACCCACAGGATCGAGCCGATATAGAGCATGATTGCCGGCCCATCGAGATCGCCGAACTCGACCGCCCATCCCATCAGCGCTCCCCAGGAAAAGGCAAGGCCGAGAACGAGTTGCGGCCAATTGGTGTACCGCTTCATGAACGGGTAGACGGCGACGATGACCAGCGAGCCGATGCCGAGCAAGATGGCGAAGCTGTTGAACTGCAAAAGCACGGCAAGGCCGACCAGTGCCTGCACGACAACAAACATCCAGGCCTGCCGGCGCGTGACCTTGCCGGCCGGCAGCGGCCGCGAGCGCGTGCGTTCCACCTGGTTGTCGATGTCCTCGTCGACCAAATCATTGTAGGTGCAGCCGGCGCCGCGCATGGCGAACGCGCCAAGAAAAAACAGCAGCAGATACCACGGCGACGGCAGCAGAGAGAGAAGCGGGTCCGTCGGACGCGGATAGGCGCTCGCGGCAAGCGCAGCCGACCACCAGCATGGCCACAGCAGCAATTGCCAGCCGATCGGCCGGTCCCACCGGGCAAGCTGCGCATAGGGCCACAACCGCCGCGGCAGCACGCGATAGACCCAGTGGCCGCTCGGCGCATCGGCGACGCGGCCCTGGGCCGCTTTCGACTGGACGGTTTCCATTTTGCTGGAGTGGCAGCAGAGGCGAATGCCGTCAAGCGTCAAGCAGCCCCCGCACGCTCGCCACGCGCAATCGGCGCTTCGGCAGCCAAATGTCTTGACCCGTCCCGCGCGGCGCAATAGCGCAGTCCTGGTCTTGGAATGACGAGGAATCTGGGCATGCGTGTTTTGCTGATCGGCTCTGGCGGACGAGAGCATGCGCTGGCCTGGAAGATCGCGGCGTCGCCGCTGCTGACCAAACTCTACGCGGCGCCCGGCAATCCGGGGATCGGCCACGAAGCCGAACTGGTGAGGCTCGATACTGCCGATCACGCAGCGGTGGTCCGGTTTTGCCGCGAGAATGAAATAGGCCTCGTCGTGGTCGGGCCGGAAGGGCCGCTGGTCGCCGGCATTGCCGACGACCTGCGCGCCGAGGGCATCCGCGTCTTCGGACCGTCAAAGGCAGCGGCACGGCTGGAAGGCTCGAAAGGTTTCACCAAAGACCTCTGCGCCAAATACGGCATCCCGACCGCCGCCTATGGCCGCTTCGACGATCTGGCTTCGGCCAGGACCTATGTCGAGAAGACGGGTGCGCCGATCGTCATCAAGGCCGACGGCCTCGCTGCCGGCAAGGGCGTCACCGTCGCCATGACGCTTGACGAGGCGCTGGCCGCGCTCGACGCCTGTTTTGACGGCTCCTTCGGCCAGGCCGGCGCGGAAGTGGTGGTCGAGGAGTTTCTCGTCGGCGAAGAAGCAAGTTTCTTCTGCCTGTGCGACGGCACCACCGCGCTGCCCTTCGGCACCGCGCAGGACCACAAGCGCCTCAGTGACGGCGACACCGGCCCGAACACCGGCGGTATGGGCGCCTATTCGCCGGCCCCGGTGATGACGCCGGAAATGATCGACCGAACCATGCGCGAGATCGTCGAGCCGACCATGCGCGGCATGGCTGAAACAGGCGCGCCGTTTTCCGGCGTGCTGTTCGCCGGGCTGATGATCACTGACAGCGGGCCGAAGCTGATCGAATACAATACCCGTTTCGGCGACCCGGAATGCCAGGTGCTGATGATGCGGCTGAAGGACGATCTGCTCGTCCTGCTCAACGCAGCCGCCGACGGCCAGCTGGCGCATACTTCGGTGCGCTGGCGCGACGAGGCGGCGCTCACCGTGGTGATGGCAGCCAGGGGTTATCCCGGCACGCCGGAAAGGGGCTCGGTCATCCGCGGCGTCGAGGCGGCGGCGGGTGAGGGCGTCGAGATATTTCATGCCGGCACCGCCATCAACGGCGGCGCACTCGTCGCCAATGGCGGTCGCGTGCTCAACATCACGGCGACCGGCCGCACCGTCGGCGAGGCGCAGAAGAAGGCTTACGCCGCGCTCGACCGGATCGACTGGCCGCAAGGCTTTTGCCGCCGCGACATTGGCTGGCTGGCGGTGGCGCGCGAGCAGGCGAACTGATGCTTCGGGCTGCCTTCGGCCTCAGCGCAAGCCGTGGTCGAATTCGGTCGAGACGCTGCTGACCGCATCGGCGGTGGAGACAAATCCTGGCACCGATGCCGCACGCTTTTCGTTTCGCGTCCAGGCGACATATTCGGCAATCCCGCGCAGAAGGCCCGGCGCCGCCTTCGCCGCAGGCATTTGAAAGCCGCTGCTGAACCTGGCCAGGCGCGCCCTGAATACCGCGACCATCTCCTCGACGCTTGCTGGCGTCACGCTGGCGTAAGTGATGGTGCCGCCGGCGAGCCCCGCCTCGCGTGAGAGCGGCACCGGTATCGAGGTGAGATAATCCGGCTGCACGTCGATCAGGCCGCCGAACGGCCACTGCGCGCGCAATTCCGTGGCGTTCATCGGCGCGACGCTGACGTCGATATCGTTAGGTGTGCCCGCGACCCTGTAAGGGCAGCGGAACCGGCCGCAGTTTGCTCGCGCCGAAAACTGCCAGAGCGCATAACCCTGCCAGTTGCCCATCGGAAAATGCACGCCGATGTCTGGCTTGTAGCGCGCATACCACAGCGGCAGCCGCGACAGCAGCTGGTATTTGTATCTGTTGTCGGCGATGTGCCGGGCGGTCGTTCCATTGGTGTAGAGCACCGGAAAGCGGCCGAGCCGCCGATGCACCTGACGGACGAATTCTTCGGCGTCGTCCAGCGACATCCACTGCGTCGGGTCGTCGTCCTCGATGTCGAGGGCAAGCAGGTCGTCCGGCCCGGGTTCGGCGAACTCGATGAAATGATTGGCCTGGCCGACCGGGTTGCCGGGGCGGGCGAGGTGATAGGCGCCCCATTTCAAGCCAAGCGCCTTGGCCACAACCTTGCGCGTCTGGAACAGCTCACGCGCCACCGCATGGCGCTTCCAAAGCGTCTTGCACAGCCGCACCTCGGTCTCGTCGCCGAAACAGAAATAGGGTGGCGGCATTCCGTCGGATGCCTTGTTGATGAAGCCGACAAGACGCTTGTCGGTGGCAAGCCTGGTCCAGTCGATGGAATTGTATTCGTAGGCGTCGACGACCAGCGCCCGGTCGGCATCCTTCCAAGGTTCGGAGAAATCCGAGGCCTTTGCCGGCGTCAGCGCCAGGGTAATCGCGGCCGCGACAACGAGAAGCGCTGAGCGGACAAGGGGGCGCGCCGGCGTTTTCAAACAGCAGATCCTTGCTGGCCAAAGCCAAATCCTGAACCGCCATGGTTAAGGAAATGCTTCGGGTGCCGAGTGGGCGAGTTGGAGCGCTGGCGAAGCGATCCTTGGTGCTCCTCAAGAGCAAAGCGATGGTTGCGATTGTCAGCCAAATAGCTTCAACGCTGTTGCTATGGGCAGGAACAGTGATAGCGGGCGGCTCTGAAACGAGGTGAAGCCATGCCTGCGATAATACGCGACCGCCTGGTCATCCTTGGCATCGACAATCAACGCGAAGGCTGCTGGGGCAGCGCTAACGCTACGTCGTAGCGCATCCACGATCAGCGCCGACCCGACCCGCCGCCGCTGGTATCGGGCATCGACGGCCAGCCTGCCGACCAATATCGCGGGCAGAACCGGGTAGCGTGGCAGATGTTTTGTCTGTTCGTCAGGCAAGGACGCGATTGGTATGCTCGACGCCGCCAAAGTGTAATATCCGGCGATCGCGCCGCCATCGCGATCCACGGCAACGAAGCAATTGCCGACTCGGCGTTTGACATCCTGGCTGGCTTGCTCCCGAATGTAGCGGTCGAGCGCCGGTACCCCGCAGCTGAACGCCTTGCGATCATGCGATCCGCCGAGCGGTTCGATAATGACGGCGAAAGTCACCGGGTTTCGACGACCAGCCGTTTGTGGGCGTCGGCAGCTTTGCGCAGTGCCTCATTAGGCTCGGGCGGATTGAGAATCGCCTCCATCATGGCGCGCTGATCTTCGATGGAGATACGCATGATGGTGGTGTTCTCGATAGTACGCTGGGCCGCCTCTTGAGCGGCGGCGACCACGAAGTCGCTGACGCTGCGGCCCTGGATTTCGGCGGCACGTTTCACCACGTCCAGCATATCCGGCGAAATACGGGCTTCGAGACGGGCGGTGCGGGTCTGTTGGTTTGGCATTATCGTCACCCCTGATACTGCCTTGTACGGGAAATAGCCGTACAAATCAAGTGCGTCGTCCGGCTCTAAATAATTTTGCAGACGAGCCAGCAACTGCAAAATCCGCGTGACAAAGTTTGACGTTTACGTAAAACGAGGTGGACGGGGAGCGTCGGCACGGATCTTGAGTTGACCTGCCGGACTGAGGAGAGCCGGACAGAGGAGGAGCGAGCGCCATGTATCGGGCACCGGTCGAGGAGATCGCCTTCACCCTGAAGCATGTCGCCGGCTTGAAGCCGGCGCTCGATACCGGCATCTTTGGCGAACTCGGCGAGGACCTCGTCGACGCCATTCTGGCCGAGGCCGGCCGCTTCGCCAGTGAGGAGGTGGCGCCGCTCTACAAGATCGGCGACCAGCAAGGCGCGGTGCTCGACGGCGCTGCCGTCACCACCCCGCCCGGCTGGAAGGAACTTTATCACCGCTGGATCGGCGGCGGCTGGAATGCGCTGTCCGCGCCTGAAGCGTATGGCGGCCAGGCGCTGCCGGCCATGCTCGGCGTCGCCGCGCTCGAAATGTGGAACTCCGCCTCGATGGCGTTCGGCATCGCCCCGACGCTGACCATGGCCGCGGTCGAAGCACTCGACAAGCATGGCTCGCAGGCACTCAAGGCCAAATATCTGGAAAAGCTGGTCTCCGGCGAATGGATGGGCACCATGAACCTGACCGAGCCGCAGGCAGGCTCGGACCTGAATGCCTTGCGAACCCGCGCCGAGCCGGCCGGCGACGGCACCTACCGCATCTTCGGGCAAAAAATATTCATCACCTATGGCGAGCACGATTTCACCGACAACATCATCCATATGGTGCTGGCGCGGCTGCCGGACGCGCCGGCCGGCACGCGCGGCCTGTCGTTGTTCCTGGTGCCGAAATTCCTGGTCGGAGACGATGGCGCGCTGGGCGCACGCAACGACGTCTTCTGCTCCGGGCTGGAGCACAAACTGGGCATCCACGCTTCGCCGACCTGCACGATGATTTATGGCGATGGCTTCGAAGGCACCGCGCCCGGCGCGATCGGCTGGCTGGTCGGCGGGGAGAACAAGGGCCTCGCCTGCATGTTCACCATGATGAATAATGCGCGCCTTGCCGTCGGCATTCAGGGTGTCGCGGTCGCCGAGGCGGCGACGCAGAAGGCGCTCGCCTATGCAAACGATCGCCGCCAAGGCAAGGCGGCGAGCTATCGCGGTGCCGGCATGGCGCCGATCGTGCATCACCCCGACATCCAGCGCAGTCTTCTGACCATGAAGGCGCTGACCCAGATTGCCCGTGCCATCTGCTATTCCTGCGCCCACGCCATCGATCTTGCGTCGCAGAGCGAAGATGCAAAGCACTGGCAGGAACGCGCCAATCTGTTGACGCCGCTGGCCAAGGCCTTTTCGACCGACGTCGGCGTCGAGGTCGCCTCGCTTGGGCTGCAGGTGCATGGCGGCATGGGGTTCATCGAGGAGACAGGGGCCGCAGCACTTTATCGCGACGCGCGCATCGCGCCCATTTACGAAGGCACCAATGGCATCCAGGCGATCGATCTGGTGACACGCAAGCTGCCGCTCGGCGGCGGCCGGCATGTGCATGGCTACATCGCTGAACTCAAGGCCGTTGCCGATGCGGCGCGAGCGTCGAACCTTGAAGGCTTCGGCCGCACCGCCGATCGCCTCGACCAGGCGCTCGACGAGCTCTCCCAGGCAACCCGTTTGCTGCAAGACCTGCAAGCCGAAGGCCGATCGGACGAGGCGCTGGCCGGCGCCACACCCTATCTCAGGCTGATCTCGCTTGCCGCGGGCGGGGCCTATCTGGCGCGCGGCGCGCTTGCCGACCAAAACCGCATCGCGCTTTGCCGGTTCTTCGCCGAGAACCTGCTTGGCGAAGTGGCCGCGCTCAAAGAGCGCGTCGTCGGCGGCGCCGACAGCCTTGCCGTTGCCGGCAAGGCGCTGATTTCAGCCTGAGGTTCGCACGCGCCGAAATTCACAAAGGCCCGAAATTCACAAAGGACCAATCCGTGACAGACCACATCCTCGTCGAACGCCAGGGCGCCATCCAGATCATCCGCATCAACCGTCCGGACAAGAAGAACGCCCTGACCCGCGCCATGTACGCGACGATGTCGGCGGCCCTTGCCGGGGGCGACGCCGATCCGGCGATCCGCGTCCATGTCTTTCTCGGCGTGCCCGGTGCCTTCTCGTCCGGCAACGACCTTGCCGATTTCATGATTGTCGCCTCGGGCGGTGAAGGCGGTACCGAGGTCTGGGATTTCCTGATGGCGCTGGCCAAGGTGGAAAAGCCGATGGTTTCCGGTGTCGACGGCATTGCTGTCGGTATCGGCACCACGCTCAACCTGCATTGCGACCTGACCTTCGCCACGCCGCGCACACTATTCCGGACGCCCTTCGTCGATCTCGGCCTTGTGCCGGAGGCCGGTTCGAGCCTGCTCGCGCCGCAGATCCTCGGCCGCCAAGGCGCCTTCGCGCTGCTTGGCCTCGGCGAGGGCTTTTCGGCCGAGCGCGCGAAGGCCGCCGGGCTGATCTACGAGGTGGTCGAGGAGAGGGAACTCGAAGCATCGGTATTGGCGGCGGCGGGCCAGATCGCTGCCAAACCGCCGCAAGCGCTGAAGATCGCGCGCGACCTGATGCGCGGCTCGCGCGACTCACTTGTCGAACGCATCGGCCAGGAAAGCCAGCATTTCCGCGAGCGGCTCAAATCCGACGAGGCCCGCGCAGCCTTGACGGCCTTCATGACCAGGAAGAAGGCCTAGACCTTCTGGCCTTGTCTCGCATCGTGGACCCGCCGGCAGAAACCGGCGGGTTTTCTTGCCATGATCTCTTTGTCACATCGCCATTTTTTTACATTCGGCCTGGGCCTTTGCCGAAGACGTGTCGATCATGAACGTCTTGCCTTTGGCGTCGGTCATCAACATCATGCAATGCTTGATCGGTTTCGCCATTTTCATCATTTCGGCGCTCATCTTCGCGTCGGGCATCATGGTGCCCATATGCCCATCGGGCATGATCGCCATGACCTCCCCACCCTTCATCACCGTCATTGTCCCCATCGCGTCCTCCGCAAAGGCTTGCGAAGCGAAAAGGCAGGCAAGACCGGCTATCGTGACCAACCTGAGTGAATGCATTGTTTCCTCCTGAATTTGCGCCAGCGGCGCGTTGAGCCCTTTCCTGGTTCGTTCCGGCAAGCTGGAACGTTTCACGCACACGAGATCGTGATCGTGGGAATTGGAAATCCGCCAGAAGCGGCCCGGCCTTGGCCGCCTTCATGACCAGGAAGAAGGGCTGAAAAAATGGGCAGCGGCGCTCCACCGTCGTGCCCTACGGATACAGCCTCATTTTGTCCCAACCGCCCTCGGCGTTGCGCGAAAACACGACACGGTCGTGCAGCCGGAACGGACGGTCGTGCCAGAACTCGACGGTCTGCGGCACGATGCGGAAGCCTGACCAGTGTTTTGGCCGCGGGATGTCGCCGATCGCATGGCGCGCCGTGTATTCGGCGACCGCCTTTTCCAGCGCGAAGCGGCTCTCCAGCGGCCGCGACTGTTTGGATGCCCAGGCGCCGATGCGGCTGCCGCGCGGACGCGTCGCGTAATAGGCGTCGGCTTCGGCGTCGGTGACGATCTCCACCGGGCCGCGCGCTCGCACCTGGCGGCGCAGCGATTTCCAGTGGAAGCACATTGCCGCTTTCATGCTGCCAAGGATCTCACGGCCCTTGGCGCTCTCGAAGTTCGTGTAGAAGACAAAGCCGCCCTCGTCGAACCCCTTAAGCAGCACCATACGCACATTCGGCATGCCTTCGGCATCAACGGTCGCCAGCGCCACGCTGTTGGGGTCGTTGATCTCGCTCTTCGTCGCGTCGTCGAGCCACGCCGCAAAGAGCCGGAACGGCTCCGCCGCCTCGGTAAAGTCACCGCTTGTTAACCCGGTTTCGCTCATAGTTTTTCCCAAATTTGTCGCCGGCTGGGGAGATTGCCGATTGTCGCGTATCGCGCAAGCTTTTGACAGTGGGCAATGGAGCGTTATCGCTTCGGCCAGCGCCAAAGCCATGATCGTGATAATCGTCCTGCCGCTTGCCGCCTGTGGTGGCGGCGGCTTCAGCCTGGAGCAGGCGGAGGTCGACCGCTCGGTGCTGACCTCGAGCACGCCGGCCTCAGTCACGCCGCTCGATCAGGACCGCGCCTCCGATCAGGCCACGATCCGCAACGCCGTGTCCTCCGCCGACGTCGAGCAACTGGCTGGGCAGGCCGTTCCCTGGGCGAATGCCGACACCGGCTCGCGCGGCTCCATCACCGAGCTCGCAGAATTCAGGGCTAACGGTGAGACATGCCGTCGCTTCACCGCGTCGCGCGAGAGCTTCGACGGCGTCGCGCTGTTCAAAGGCGAAGTATGCCTGGCCGGCGGCAGCGCCTGGCGAATGCAGGACTTCAAGGCGCTCTGATTTTCCGCCGGCTATATAGCGGTAAGCCACTGGAATTTCTTCCTATGCAAGCGCATATAGGAGGCGATCATGGAACCACTCCTTCTCCAGGGCAGTAAGCATGCGCGACCCCTATGAGGTGCTGGGCGTTGCCAAGAACGCATCGGCCAAGGACATAAAATCGGCGTACCGGAAGCTCGCCAAGAAGTATCATCCGGACCAGAATCCGGATCCCAAGGCAAAGGAGCGTTTTGCCGCCGCCAATCAGGCTTACGAGATCGTCGGCGACGAGAAGAACCGGGCGGCTTTCGATCGCGGTGAGATCGACGCCGAAGGCAAACCGCGGTTTCAGGGTTTCGAGAGTGCGGCCGGCGGCGCCGATCCTTTCGCCGGTTTCCGCCGGCAGCAAGGGCCGGGCGGCGCGCATTTCGAATTCCGCACGGGCCGTCCCGGTGGTGACCCGTTCGACGGCAACAGCGACATCTTTAGCCAGATCTTCGGCGATGCTTTCAGCCAGCAGCGCGGTGCCGGCATGGGCGCCGGCCGGCGGATGCCGACTGCAGCCGACCTCAACGTGACGCTGGACGTCACCATCGAGGAGGCCGCAACCGCCGAGAAAGTGACGGCGATGTTCCCCGACGGCCGCAAGATGGCGGTCAAGTTGCCGGCCTATGTCGAGGACGGCCAGACCATCCGGTTGAAAGGCCAGGGTGAGCAAGGACCGGGGCAGCCGGGCGATGCGCTGGTCAAGATCCGTTTCCGCCGGCACCCGCGCTACCGCGTCGAAGGCCGCGACCTGCATGTCGACCTGCCGGTGGAACTGGCCGATGCGGTGCATGGCGCCAAGGTGGCGGTCGAAACCCCGACCGGCAGGATTGCGGTCAACGTTCCCCCTTGGTCGAGCTCGGACAAGGTTCTGCGGCTGAAGGGCAGGGGCCTGCCGGAAAAGGCCGGCGGTCACGGCGATCTCTACGCACACGTGCGGCTGATGCTGCCGGAGGGCGGCGACGCCGAGCTCGAGGCACTGATGCGCAGGCGAAAGGGCTGACGGTCGAAAAGGCTGGCGCTTGACGTCGTAAGCGGGCGTGAGTGGTTTCATGCCGCGTCGGTTATTGACAGGAAACGAGCAACCAGCGCCAGGAGCCGCCATTTGGCCGAAGTAGGTTCAACGTCAGCTAACGCCTCAAAGGCCGACATTTGCACGCGCCATAGTTCCGCTTCGCGAACACGGTCGAGGCCAGTCGACCGACTGGCGATGAGCCAGTTCGGCGGGGGTTAGCCGCACAAGCTTGTAGGGGTCGATCGATGCAGTCGCCAGGCCAGCAAGGTGGAGGGTCGCACCGCTGACCATCACCAGCGCATCGACGCCTGCGCCATTCTCCCTCTTGCCAGCCTGCTCGACGTGGCGGGCGAAATTTACCTCCGAGCCGACCAGAAAAGAGAAATCCCGCTGGCGATCGTTGACGAACATCACCTCGCCGGAGTGTAAGCCGATCCTGATGCGGCGCGACAGGGAGCCCATTGAACGCTTCCAAGCGTTGCCGAGCGAGATTTCCGGTACCAGTTCCGCGACGGCGGCCAGCGCCTTTAGCGCCGTTTCGCTGGGCGTCATTTCGCTCCCCAGCCAGAGAGCTAGCACGCCGTCGCCTGTAAAGTTTTGAACGATCCCCCCATTGGCCACCACGACCTGGCGGGTCAACGTGAAGTGCTCGATCATGAACCGCGTGGTTTCGATCAGGCCAAGTGCGCTCGCCAAGCCGGTCGAGTCCTCCACGTCGGTAAACATGATCGTGGCGATGGCGCGCTGGAATTTCGTTTCACCCATGCCGAATGACGGGAGCACGCGGTCAGTCTGTGGATTCGTATAGGCAGTGATCGGATGCATTGGAGTCCGGCCCCCGAGCGGTTTCAAATGTCGCTCGAATATGACTGGACGGCGTAGGCGGATCGTAAGCCCGCCGTGGCGGGCACGTCAGAATTACGTCAGAAATCCATTCGGGCCCGGCTTTGGCGGCTTGCAGCCGACCTTTTAGTCAAAATTCGGCGGGACCCTCAGCTCAGCAACTTCCGGAGGTCAAGCAGCCCCGCTCCAAACTGCTGATCGAACGAAGGCACCCTTCTCTCGCAATTAGGGCTGTCCGGTAGAATCGGAACGTCAGCTTTTTTAAGCCAAGGCCATGAAACCTCCTTTGCGCCTGACTGGGTCATCTTCGCCTTAACCTCTATGCCGTTGAGCGGCCTACCGGTGGAGCGATGTTTCGACTGCAACAAAGCGGCTGCTCCCGCGACGATGGCCGAGGCTGCAGATGTTCCGCCAAATACTGTGTAGAGCCCGGCGCGGTCTCTGCTTTCGACGCCCGGTGGCTGGATTCCTTCCAGCTGTCCGCCGGAATAGCCGTGGTGGCCCGGGATGTCCGTGGTGAGCACGCCCTGCGGCGCGTATTCAACCTGGGGGAGCTTCTCGTAGATCTCGAAATTGTGGTCACGTGAACGCAGCGACTCACGGTCCAGTCGTATTTGGCAGCGTGTACACACCTCCTGGTCGTCGGACGGCGCGGAAATGGTGACGGAATTGTCGGTCGGATCGCCGCTGTAGTTGGAATATGCCGAACGTCTCGCCAGATAAGTGGCGGCCGCCACCGCAACCACGCCATTGCTTTCGCCGGCCTTGCTCGCCGGGTAAATCAGATGGTCGTAGCCATCGTTGCCGGCTGCGCAGATGATGGGGATTTCCTCGCTGATCGCCTCGAAAAGCGTCTCGAAATAATCCCAAATTGGCTTTGCCTGTTCGACCGAAGTATATCTGCTGTCGCCATATCCAGGATAGGAACGGTGCGCTCGCCATGGATCGGGTACTTCCCGGGGAAAGTGTATGACTGAAACCTTCTGGTCGCGGGCATAGAGGAACGCCAGAATGAGCTGCGCTGCGTCGGGCCGTGCTGAAATCTCGATCGGCAGGAGTTCAGCGCCTGGGGCGACCCCCCAATAAGGTATTGCGCCTTCACCGTTGCTAAATTGCCTCAACTTCGTGGGCGGGGCCGCAGGGGCGCCGACCATCAGCCCGGCGCAGGCGGTCCCGTGCGCTGAGTAGCGCATACGCGAGGTCTCAGCAGTCTCCTGAATTACGCCGCGCCCATCTTTCAGTGCTCGAAGCAGCGATTTCTGAACCTCGACTTCCTGCGCATTGTTCCTCGATTTGATCAGGCTTGCCGCCCACGCCCAGGTATCGTCGCCCACAAAGCTCTTGCTCTGCTTTTTTTCCGGCCCTCGCAAGACGAGCGGTTGCTGCTTGGGTGTGACGTAACTCAACCCGAAAGGGTGAGCGGCGAAGCTGACCGCAGAAAGGATACGAGGCTCGAGATTGGGATGGCTTGAGTTCACTCCCGTATCGATCTGGGCAATGACCTCGCCGTAACCGGGCTTGTCAGTACCCAACAAATCCCAGGCGTCGGCCTCCAGCAGGTATGCGGCCTCGTGCGGCAACCGCGCTTCAGGGATGCGCGGACGATCGCGTAAGGCGCCGATTGCGATCAGGTGCCACAGGTAGTGATACCAGTCATAACAAAGATGGCCTTCGCCCTTCTTGATGTCGTCCATCATGGCACCCACCTACCATTCGCTCTGGGCGCGTCTGATCGTTTCATCCATCGCGTCCACCAAGTACGGAGAAATGCGCGCAGCCAGTTCCTCGCCGGCATCGGTGTCGCTGGCGTAGTGCAGCCCGGCCCATTCCCTGTTCTCGGCCACCCGGCGGGCGCGCTCATAAACCGCGGTTACGCCGGCGTGCTCGGGCAGCATCCGTTGCAGAACGTTCGCCACTGCAAATGACTGAAATGAATGGTTGGACGGGTAGGAAGCGTGCGAAGGAACCGGAAGCGCCGGCCGCAGCCTCGGCTCAATGATGTTGGGCCGTGGCCGATTGAATCGATCTTTGTAGTTGAGCCCGATCTCCTCCGTGAGTTCGAGGATCGCAACGATCAATGCGCATGTCCCCTCGAAGCCCGCGAGAGTGTCTATTCCGAGCGGTGCCGTGTAGTCCAAAATCCCGAACGATGCTTGGCGGACGATCTCCTCGCGCCGCAGCGGGTCACCTTCCCTCCTCTTCTGCAGATCGATAAGCGCTTCTGTCTCCCTGAGGCTCTCTGAAGGTCCGGGCGGGGGATCGATAAGAATGTCCTCCCAGATCGCACCGAGATATTTGTTGGCGACGCTTAGTCCGATCCTGTGCAAGGCACGCTTGTCGTGCCACGCCGGCAAAGCCTCCTCGCCAGTTTCGAAAGCCGTTTGCCCCCTGCCGCGTCCCCGTCCTCGTCCGCGCCCTCTGCCCCTGCCTCGACCTCGACCTGCGCTCGGCCCCGCCAGGAAGGCTGGCGAAAGGCGCATGGCACCCTCCACAGGGTCATCAGAAATCGTTATCACGATCTGCTCTTCTTGAATCGACAGAACGCTGCTCTTGGTCATCATAGACGCGAAAGGATGCAGTTTTTCGCCGCCTCTATTTTTAATGTATTCCTCAAGAGATTTTTCAGGACTTGCGTCACCCAATATCAGCGGATATTGCCTTATGGCCGATCCACTTACTAAGAATCGGGCGCTAAACAACTTGTTATTGAGATCAATTGTCGACATCATGTCCACCCCTCAACTAAAGCTTCTAAATTTGATCCGCGCCAACTGGTGGTCGGAGCCTCGACGTAACGCCTGCGGTGCGCAGCGCTAGGGTGCGTACCTTGGCAGCGTTATCCGCGACAACCCGCTCTTGATAACCGAAACTCCGAGTACGCCTGCAATTGGATAATTCTCCTCCGAAAGCAGCTCGAGCGAGAAATCCGGCTCCCAGGCGCGCAAGCGTTCGATAGTTCGAACTGCCTCCACAGTATGCCCCAAATGCCCGTGGCAGGCAGCCGAGTATCTCAAAGCGGGTAGGTATGTGGGTTGCTGCGCAAGGACACGCTCGCCGTGACGTATCCCCTCCTCGAAGCGCCCGTTCAGAGTTGCCAAGATGCAGCACGTGGTATCGATGCAGTAACGATACAGGGGAGGCCCGCCCAGTGCACGTGCGCGCATCGCATCCTCATAGCCACGCTTCACTTCGCCGAGATAGCCGAGCGTCAAGGCACGCATGTCCCAGCAAATGGCTTGTAGCGGGTTAGCGGCTATCGCTCGATCGGCGAGTTCCAGTGCCTGTGCGTATTCACGAAAGACGAACGAATGGGCATGAGCGGCCAACGCCAGGGTGATAGGATTGAAGGGGGCCACTTCGACGGCGCGACTGGCGCATTCCCGAACCTGATCGTGAAAGGTGCCCGAGCGGCCGACCCGTCTCTCGCCAAAGCGGGTGACAAACACAAACAGCTGCCACGCCAGATACGTGCTACGCGGGTCGAGCTCATATGCTTCGGCGAGCATGCGCTCCGCCGAATCCAGGTCCGTATCGCGCATGCGGAATACCTGTCGCAGCGCTGTCAATGCAAGCCGAGACGCCCGGTGTCGGGGCTCGTCGCGGATGGACTTAGGATCGAGAACGAATTCGAGGATCGAAAACACGATCTGATTGACCAACGACATCAGCTTCAGGCTCGCCGGGCCAGTCAGGTCGGCCGGCTCGAGAAAATCCGTATGCGACCACAAGAGCCGGCTGTCACCGGGCGCAATTAATGCAAATGTCAGGCCCACTCTGTCGCCCACCACCGTTGCCCTGGTTTGCAACAGCCAGTCTGGTAGCGCAGTGTCAGGCGCTTGGGTCAGCGGTCCCTGCGCTTGAAAATCCACGACGTCGACCACTTCGAAATTCAGGATCGATCGAACCACCAGATCCAGGACAAGGTCGCTGACGGCCCTGTTAGCGGAGCCCTCCGTCCACCTGGCATCGCGAACCAGGCCCAAGCATAGCCGCGACGAATTCAGAAGTGAGGCGCTTCGCTGTCCGGACAACTGATCTGCCGCGGCAACAGGAAAGACGTTTGCTGGCACTGTGCGAGGCCGGGGCCATTGGCTTCTTTGCTCACGAAGCCAATCCTCGAACTCTGGATCGCGAATATCGAGGCCCTCAAGCAGATCACGCGTGGCAGAGCCTTCGGGTGGATCGTTCAAATCGATGCCGATCGAAGCGACGTCGAGTCGAACCACATCACGATCGGTCGAGATTAGATCAATGCCGGCGCGGCGGAGCGACTTCCGAACCTCGGACAGCTCCTGCCGCAAGCTCGCTGCACCCTGCTCCTCGCCGCGAGTGCTCCAGAGCTTGCTTTGCAGCCATTTTCGGCTCCGCGTACCGTTGGGTGCCAGGGCGAGCATGGCCAAGAGCGCTTTAGACCGTCTGCCATGCGGCGTGACGTCCGCGCCATCCGCGCTCTCAATCGCGAATGGCCCAATCAATCTAAGGAAAGGACGGCAATCCGAGTACACTAGCGGCCCCTCGCGTCCCCGCACCCTAATATAGCATCTGCTAATATAAGTCTATCTGTAATTCTCGGCTTCCGTGAGGTCAAACCTACACGTGGCAAAGGATTCGAGACGGGATTTCTGCTGTGACGGAAGGACTCGGTAGCGACATCAAGCGGTCGTTCGATGTAAGCGGTCCCATTGTCGGCTTGGGGTCATGAGCGTGCTTCGGCCACGGGCCAACGAACTTCCGCCAAAGGGTCCTCTTCCGCCGTGCCACACGGACACTAGGTGTCGGATTTTCCCACCGGCCCATGACTGCAAGGTCAAAGCGCTACAGCGTCCTTTGCACGTCCAAAGGACGCGCGGCGCTGTTGAGCAAACGCTTTTGTCCCCCGAACTGTCCGCTTTGAACGCTTGAAGGGGCACTGTGGCTGTGCGATAGGCACTCCACAAAGCAGAGAACCTTTCGGAGAGCGCTGACATGGCGGGTGGACGGGGCCTTATGGCCGGCAAGCGCGGCCTTATCCTTGGCATCGCCAACAATCGCTCGATCGCTTACGGCATCGCCAAGGCCTGTGTCGACCATGGCGCCGAGATCGCGCTGACCTATCAGGGCGAGGCGTTCAAGAAACGCGTCGAGCCGCTCGCGGCGGAACTGGGCGCGCATGTCGCCGGCCATTGCGACGTGACCGACCCGGCCAGCCTCGATGCGGTGTTCGAAAATGTCAGCAAGCACTGGGGTGGCAAGCTCGATTTCCTCGTCCACGCCATCGCCTTTTCCGACAAGGACGAACTGACCGGCCGCTATGTCGAGACGACGCGCGACAATTTCCTGCGCACCATGGATATTTCGGTCTATTCCTTCACCACCATCGCCAAACGTGCCGAGGCGCTGATGACCGACGGCGGCTCGCTGCTCACGCTGACCTATTACGGTGCGGAAAAGGTGATGCCGCACTATAACGTCATGGGTGTCGCCAAGGCGGCACTCGAAGCCAGCGTGCGCTATCTGGCCGTCGACCTCGGCGCCAAGAAGATCCGTGTCAACGCGATCTCCGCCGGCCCAATCAAGACGCTTGCCGCATCCGGCATCGGCGATTTCCGCTATATCCTGAAATGGAACGAATACAATTCGCCGTTGAAGCAGACGGTCACGCAGGAGGAGGTCGGCGATTCCGGCGTCTATTTCCTGTCCGACCTTTCGCGCGGCGTCACCGGCGAGATCCATCATGTCGATTCCGGCTATCATGTCGTCGGCATGAAGGCGGTCGACGCGCCGGATATTTCGACGGTCAAGGACTGACGCCACCGCCTGACCTCTTCCGGAAGACCTGATGTACCCGCTCGTCTATATCGTGCGCCACGGCCAGACGGCGTGGAACGCCGAGGCCCGGCTGCAGGGGCAGGCCGATACCGACCTCAACGAGCTCGGCCGCGAGCAGGCTAGCCGCAACGGGCGCAGGCTGGCCGAACTCATCGACAAGCCCGAAGATTTCGATTTTGTCGCCAGCCCGATGCGGCGCACGCGCGAGACGATGGAGCGCCTGCGCGCGGCGATGAAGCTCGATCCGTACGCCTATCGTACCGAGCCGCTGCTCGTGGAATTGAGCTTTGGCGACTGGCAGGGTTTCACCTTTGCCGAACTCGAGGCGAACAATCCCGGTTCGACCAGGCGCCGCCGCCTCGATAAATGGAATTTCCAGCCGCCCGGCGAGGGCGCCGAAAGCTACCAGATGCTGCTCGAACGGGTGAAGCCGTGGTTCGACGCGCTCGATCGCCAGACGGTCTGCGTGACCCATGGTGGCATCATGCGCGTAATGTTCCGCTTGGTACTGGGGATGTCCGAACAAGATGCGGTCAGCATGGAAGTGCCGCAGGATCGCGTGCTCAGACTGGACGGCCGGCGCCTGGAGTGGCTCTGAGACCGATGACCTAGCGTATGTTGAGATCAGGTCGGGCCGGCATCAGCTGAATATCGACGCGTCCTACTCGGTCGATCCGGTGTCCGGCAGTTCCATGTCGGTGACGACGTTCTCGCCATTCGTCACGTCGTAGGCGAGGACGATGTCCATGCCTGGCTTCAGCGCATCGAGGTCGGTTTCGGCGTTCAGCTTGTAGGACTTGCCGTCGTCCAGCGTCAGCGTCAGCGCATCCTTGTCGACCTTCTTGATCAGGCCCTCGGTCTGGCCGGCGAAGGCGGCGGTGGAAATCAACAGCGTGGCGGCAACAGCGCCAATCAGGATACGCATCATCGTCCTCTTTAATCATTGCCGGTACAGCGGCTCCGTCCAACGGAACGGAACTGAGCAGAAACCAATCGAATGTGTCAAAACTAAATCCGCGGGATCACAGTTTGACCACTGTGGAAAACGCCAATAGAAGGCAGGCGACAGCGCCGCGCGTCCTCCTGGACGCGCAAGGGGACGCTGTAGCACTTTTGATTTTGTGCATGATCCTTTCCGAAAATCGCTCCGATTTTCGGGGTCATGCGCTAGGCCGGCTCCGACGCCGGCAGGGCTGGTTCCATGTCGCACAACACGTTCGGCCATCTTTTCCGCGTCACCACCTGGGGCGAAAGCCATGGGCCGGCGCTGGGCTGCGTCGTCGACGGCTGTCCGCCAGGCATCCGCTTCACTCGCGACGAGATCCAGGCCGAACTCGACAAGCGCCGCCCCGGCCAGTCACGTTTTGTAACGCAGCGTCGCGAACCTGACGAGGTCAAGGTCCTGTCCGGCTTCATCCTCGATGAGGACGGTGAGACGATGGTCACCACCGGCACGCCGGTGTCGATGCTGATCGAGAACGTCGACCAGCGCTCCAAGGACTATGGCGACATCGCCCGCCAGTTCCGGCCGGGCCATGCCGATTACACTTACGAGGTCAAATACGGCCTGCGCGATTACCGCGGCGGCGGTCGCTCCTCGGCGCGTGAGACGGCGGCGCGGGTGGCGGCCGGGGCGCTTGCCCGCAAGGTCGTGCCCGGCATGGTGGTGCGCGGCGCGCTGGTGTCGATGGGCGATAAATCGATCGATCGCGCCAATTGGAACTGGAATTTCGTCGGCGACGCCGAAAACCCGTTCTTCACGCCTGATCCGGCGTCCGTCGCCGTCTTCACGAAATATCTGGACGGCATCCGCAAGGCGGGCTCCTCGGTCGGTGCGGTCATCGAGATCGTCGCCGACGGCGTTCCGGCGGGGCTTGGCGCGCCGATCTATGCCAAGCTCGACCAGGACATCGCCGCCGGCCTGATGTCGATCAACGCCGTCAAGGGCGTCGAGATCGGCAACGGTTTCGAGGCCGCCCGCATCACCGGCGAGGAGAATGCCGATGAGATGCGCATGGGCAATGACGGCAAGCCGGTCTTCCTGTCCAACAATGCCGGCGGCATCCTCGGCGGCATCTCGACCGGCCAGGCGATCGTCGCGCGTTTCGCCGTCAAGCCGACCTCGTCGATCCTGACGCCGCGAAAGTCGATCGACAAGGACGGTAACGACGTCGAGATCATGACCAAGGGCCGGCACGATCCATGCGTCGGCATCCGCGCCGTACCGATCGGCGAGGCGATGGTTGCCTGCGCCATTGCCGATCATTATCTGCGTCATCGGGGACAAACGGGAAGGGAGTAGGGGAGTAGGGGAGTAGGGGAGTAGGGGAGTAGGTTACGCAGCTCCCACGACAGCATTTTTTCCTTTTCCCTACTCCCGTACTGCCCTACTCCCTTACTCCCCTGTTCCCGCGAGCGAAGCGAGCACCCATGCCTTACGACCAGAAGAAAATCGTCGAAGCCCTGCGCGCCTTCGAGCGCGGCGAGATCGTCGTCGTTATGGACGATGACGGCCGCGAGAACGAGGGTGACCTGATCGTCGCCGCCGTCCATTGCACGCCGGAAAAGATGGCGTTCATCGTCCGCAACACGTCGGGCATCGTCTGCACGCCGATGCCGCGCGAGGAAGCAAAGCGGCTCAACCTGTCGCCGATGGTGGCTGACAATGATTCCGCCCACACCACCGCCTTTACCGTCAGCGTCGACTTCAAGCACGGCACCACGACCGGCATTTCGGCGGACGACCGGACGCTGACGGTGCGCAATCTCGCCAACGGCAATGTCGGCGCGTCCGATTTCGTGCGCCCCGGCCACATCTTTCCGCTGATCGCGCGCGAAGGCGGCGTGCTGATGCGTTCGGGCCATACCGAAGCCGCTGTCGACCTCTGCAAGCTCGCCGGCCTGCCGCCGGTCGGCGTCATTTCCGAGCTGGTCAATGATGACGGCACCGTTATGCGTGGCCCGCAGGTGCAGGCCTTCGCCGAAAAGCACGGGTTGAAGCAGATCTCGGTTGCCGACCTTATCGGCTACCGGCAACGCAAGGAAACGCTGGTCGAGCGCGTCGCCTGTTCCGACATCGAGACGCCGGGCGGCAAGGCGCAGGTCTTCACCTACACGCTGCCCTGGGACTCCATGCATCACGTGGCGGTCGTCTTCGGCGATATCCGCGACGGCGTCGAGGTGCCGGTGCGCCTTCATTCCGAGGACGTGGTCAGCGACGTCTTCGGCACCAGCCACAGGCTGGACGCCATCATGAAGGCAATGGGCGAGCGCCAACGCGGCGTCATCGTCTATCTGCGCGAAGGCTCGGTCGGCGTCGCCCATCAGGAGCGCAAGCGGCCGGCTGCCGGCGACCGCGAGGACCATGAAGAGGCTCGTCGCCGCGAAAACGAATGGCGCGAGATCGGCCTCGGCGCGCAAATCCTCAAGGATCTCGGCATTTCCTCGATCAATCTGATCGCCTCGCGCGAGCGCCATTATGTCGGCCTCGAAGGTTTTGGCATCCACATCGCCAAGACCGAGATTCTTTAGGCCATTCTCACGGTGCTGGTATGCGTCCGGCCCCGGCTCGGGCCGAACGCACCGGAAACTATTCCGCAGCGACCGCGGCTGCGTCGCATGCAGGCATGTCGCAGTTCGGCGCGGCAAGGCTGCGCTGGCCGGCGAGCACGATGACCAGCGCGATTGTGCCCGATGCCACCGATACCCAGAACCCGTTCTGCGCGCCGAAAGCGTCCACTACCCAGCCGGCGGCGAACGAGCCGAGCGCCATGCCGATGCCGATGCCGGTCATCACCCAGGTCACGCCCTCGGTCAGCACCGCCTCGGGCACGCGCCGTTCGATCAGGCCAAATGCCGTGATGAAGGTCGGCGAGATTGCCACGCCGCTGACGAAGACGGCCAGTGCCAGCAGCGGCACGGTGTCGGCGACGAGCAGCGGCAGCGAGGTAAGCGCAATGATGGCGATTGCGATGGCAAGCTGAATCTGCAGCGGCACTTTCAGGTTCAGGGCGCCGATGATGATGCCGACGACGAACGATCCGAGCGCGTAGACGCCGATGACGAAGCTGGCGGCGCCCGGCTGGGCAAGCTCCTTCGTGATCGCCACGGTGCTCACCTCCGTGGTGGCGAAGGTCGCGCCGATGAAGATCAGGGCCAAGGTGATGATCTGGACCGGCCGCAGCCGGATTGCCGAGCCGCCCGAACCGTGTTCCACCGGTCGGGCTCGCGGTTCGGTCGAACGCTGCAGGATGAAGGCCGTCGAACCGAAGGCGAGGAACAATGTGCTCGCGAGCACTCCCGCTTCCGGGAAAAGCGCGACGCTCAGCCCTACCGACAGCGATGCGCCGGCGATGTACACCAGTTCGTCCGCCGCCGACTCGAAGGCGAACGCCGTGTTCAACTCGGGGCGGTTGCGAAAAATCTCGGTCCAGCGTGCGCGCACCATTGCCGGTATGCTGGGCATGATGGCGGCGAGCAGCGCCGAGACGAATAGCGTCCATATCGGCCAATGCTGATTGGCCGCTGCAATCAGGATCGCAAAAGCGAGCGTGGAAATCATGGTGGTCGGCACCACAATCCGCGTCTGGCCGAGGCGGTCCACCAGTCGCGATACCTGCGGGGTGACAAAAGCGTTGGCCAGCGCATATGTCGCGGAGACGGCACCGGCCAGCCAGTATTCGCCATCGGTCTGCGACAGCATCGCGACGATCCCGATCGGAGCCATGGCCATCGGCAGCCGGGCAACGAAGCCGGCGGCGGCAAAGCCCTTGGCGCCCGACGCGCGAAAGATCTGGGAATAGGGATTTTGCATGGTCTGGCTCCTCGACAACGGCCGGTTCGGCGGTTACATACGTAGCGTATGAGTTTAAATAGATCATACGCGGCGTATGTCAATTGGCATACGAGACGTATGGTAATAGGGCCAGAGCATGCATAGACCACGCAAGGAGATGATTGCCGAAACCCGCGCCAAGCTGATCGGAGCGGCGCGCCAGGCCTTCGGCACGCTCGGCTATGCCGAAGCCTCGATGGATGACTTCACGGCATCGGCCGGGCTGACGCGCGGTGCGCTCTATCATCACTTCGGCGACAAGAAGGGCCTACTCCAGGCGGTTATCGCCGAGATCGACGCCGAAATGGCAGCCCGGCTGAAGGTCGTTTCGGCCAAGCCGGGCAATCTCTGGCAGGGCTTTGTCGACGAATGCACCGCCTATATCGAGATGGCGCTGGAGCCGGAGATCCAGCGTATCGTGCTTCGTGACGGGCCGGCGGTGCTCGGCGATCCATCGCAATGGCCAAGCCAGAGCACATGCATCCGCTCGATGACGGAGAGCCTGCAAAGACTGAGCGACGAGGGGACAATTCTCGCCGTCGATCCCGAAGCCGCGGCAAGGCTGGTCAGCGGCGCTTCGTTGCATGGGGCGCAGTGGATCGCAAATTCGAACGATCCCGAAGCGACGTCGAAGAAGGCAGTGAAGGCGTTCAAGGTTCTTCTGGAAGGGCTGCTCAATCGCACCGGCAAGCTGCCTAAGCCTGATCGATCGTCAGCGAAGCAGCCCCAGATTGACCGATCACCGGCCTGAGGTCATTCTTTTCGCCGATCCCAGGCGGCTCGCGGTGGGCTCAGCCGACGCCGGTTGCCTAAACCCTGTTGAACATCGCCTCACCAGCGCGCGAAAACATGGCCAAAGCGGCGAGGCGCGCCTATATCGGGGCATGGTCACGCGACTTTATACCCACCCGATTTTCCTCGAGCACATAACACCGCCCGGTCATCCGGAGCGGCCGGACCGTTTGCGCGCCATAGAGCGTGTGCTTGACGACGAGGCGTTCGCGGCGCTCGATCGCGTCCAGGCGCCGGAAGGCAACGAGGCAACCATCCTCTACGCACATCCGCCCGAATTCGTCAAACGGGTCCGTGCAGCGATACCGGACACCGGCATCGCCCGTATCGATGCCGACACCACCGCCAGCCCGAAGAGCTGGCAGGCGGCCGTGACCGCGATCGGCGCAGCCAACGCCGCGGTCGACGACGTCTTCACCGGCCGTGCCGAAAACGTCTTCGTCGCCGCACGGCCGCCCGGCCATCATGCCGAAAAGACCACCTCCATGGGTTTTTGCCTGTTCAACACCGCCGCGATCGCGGCACGCTACGCGCAGAAGAACCATGGCGCCGACCGTGTCGCCGTCGTCGACTGGGATGTACATCACGGCAACGGCACGCAGGACATTTTCTGGGACGATCCATCGGTGCTCTATTGCTCGACACACCAGATGCCGCTTTACCCGGGAACCGGGGCTGTGAGCGAAACCGGCGCCGGCAACATCGTCAACGCGCCGCTGGCGCCGCAGAGCGGCAGCGATAGTTTTCGCGACGCCTTTCTGTCACGCATCCTGCCGGCGCTCGACAATTTTGCGCCCGATCTCATCATCATCTCCGCCGGTTTCGATGCCCACCACCGCGATCCGCTGGCCGAGATCAACCTGACTGAGGATGATTTCGACTGGGCGACCGGCCAGTTGCTCGAACGAGCCGGGCGCCATAGCCGCAACCGGCTCGTCAGCGTGCTCGAGGGCGGCTACGATCTGCAGGGATTGGCATTTTCAGTCGCCGCCCATGTTGGGCGGCTGATGAAGGGATAGATGATGGCTGGTGAGACCAACGAGGACGTCAAGGCGATGAGCTTCGAGCAGGCGCTCGAGGCGCTGGAGAGGATCGTCGACGATCTGGAGCGCGGCGACGTTCCGCTCGACCAGTCGATCCGCATCTACGAGCGCGGCGAGGCGCTGAAGGCGCATTGCGACCGGCTGCTGAAGGCGGCCGAGGACAAGGTCGAGAAAATCAGGCTGTCGCGTGACGGCAAGCCGGTGGGGACAGAGCCGTTGGACGCGGATTGAGGCGCGGCGTCGAACGACAATTTTGCTTACCGGCTTTGGACATCATCACGATTGAGGGTAAAACTCATCCCGTTTGAAACGGCTCCAGGACGAGAGGAGATTGCGAAGGATGTGCAGAAACATCAAGACCCTGTTCAATTTCGATCCGCCGGCAACCAATGACGAGGTCCGCGATGCCGCACTTCAGTTTGTCCGCAAGCTGAGCGGAACGACGCGGCCGTCGAAACAGAACCAGCATGCGTTCGACCATGCCGTCGAGGCCATTGCCGCCTCGGCGCGCGAATTGCTCGACAGCCTCGAGACGACGCAGCATCCGCGCAATCGCGAAGAGGTGGCGGCCAAGGCGAAGGCCAAATCCGCACTTCGCTTCGCCTGAGGGGACCGCGTGAGCTTCTTTCCCGGAAACGATCCGCAGATGGGCGATGCCTTCGCCAGCGATCAGATCGAGCTGATGGTCATTCCGAATGCCAAGGATATTGGCGGATTTCAGGTTCGCCGCGCCTTGCCGACGGCCAGGCGCCGGCTGGTCGGACCCTTCATCTTCTTCGACCGCATGGGTCCAGCCGTTCTGCGAGCGGGCCAGGCGCTCGACGTGCGTCCGCACCCACATATCGGCCTGTCTACGGTGACTTACCTGTTCGACGGCAAGATCAGGCACCGCGATTCGCTCGGCACCGAGATGGTAATCCAGCCCGGGGACGTGAATTTGATGACCGCCGGCCGTGGCATCGTCCATTCGGAGCGCACGCCGGAAGAACTGCGCGGCGCGCCGATGTCGGTTTCCGGCCTGCAGACATGGCTGGCGCTGCCGGACGGCAAGGAGGAGGTCGCGCCGGTCTTCGAGAACACCGCAGCCCTGCGCCTGCCCGAAGTCGAGGCCGAGGGGGTCAGCGGCCGTGTGATCATCGGTGCGTTTTCCGGACTGCGCTCCCCGGTCGCCACCGCTTCGGACACGCTTTATGCCGATCTCAGGCTGGCGCCGGGTGCCAGCGTGAAAATCCCGGCCGATGCCGAGGAGCGCGCCATCTATACGCTGGAAGGCGAGGTTTCGATATCCGGTGACCGCTTTCCGGCCGAGCGGCTGCTGGTCTTCCGGCCCGGCGACGAAATCGTTGTCTCATCGGAACGCGGCGCCCATTTCATGCTGTTTGGCGGCGCCTCGCTCGGTTCGAAACGCTATATCTGGTGGAATTTCGTATCGTCCTCAAAGGAACGCATCGAGCAGGCGAAAGAAGAATGGAAGACAGGCCGCTTCGATATCGTTCCTGGAGACGAGCAAGAGTTCATCCCGCTGCCCGAAAGCTGATGCGCGTTACCGCCACATTTACATTCGCCGGCCAGCGGCATATTTCACGATGAACAGAAAATCTGACCAGGCTCGCAAACAGTGAACGCAAAGCCCGATACGCCGCTTCTCGACAAGGTCCGCGTCCCAGCCGATTTGCGCACGCTTGCCGAAGGCGACCTGCCGCAGCTTGCGTCAGAGCTTCGCGCCGAACTGATCGACGTCGTTTCCCACACCGGCGGCCATCTCGGCGCCGGCCTTGGCGTGGTCGAGTTGACCGTCGCGCTGCACTACGTCTTCAACACGCCGGACGACCGGCTGATCTGGGACGTCGGCCACCAGGCCTATCCGCACAAGATCCTGACCGGCCGCCGCGACCGCATCCGCACGCTGCGCCAGGAGGGCGGCCTGTCCGGCTTCACCCGTCGCGTCGAGAGCGAATACGATCCGTTCGGCGCAGCCCACTCCTCGACCTCGATTTCAGCCGGCCTCGGCATGGCGATGGCGCGCGATCTGTCCGATGGCCGCAACAATGTCATTGCCGTCATCGGCGACGGCGCCATGTCGGCCGGCATGGCCTATGAGGCGATGAACAATGCCGGCGCACTCGATGCCCGGCTGATCGTCATCTTGAACGACAACGATATGTCGATCGCTCCGCCGACCGGCGCAATGAGCGCCTATCTGGCCCGTCTGGCGTCGGGCAAGACCTATCTGGGCTTGCGCGATTTCGGCAAGAAGCTGACGTCGTATCTCGGCGAGCGCGCCGATCGCGCCATCAAGCGAGCGGTCGAGCATGCGCGCGGTTACGTCACCGGCGGCACGTTGTTCGAGGAAATGGGGTTCTACCACATCGGCCCGATCGACGGTCACAACCTCGAGCACCTGATCCCGGTGCTGAAGAACGTCCGCGACAATGCCGACGGCCCGGTGCTGATCCACGTCGTGACCCAGAAAGGCAAGGGCTACGCCCCGGCCGAGGCAGCGGCCGACAAATATCATGGCGTCAACAAATTCGACGTCATCACCGGCGCCCAGACCAAGGCGCCCGCCAATGCGCCGAGCTACACCAAGGTGTTTGCCGAAAGCCTGATCCAGGAGGCCCGAGAGGACGACCGCATCGTCGCCATCACCGCCGCCATGCCGAACGGCACCGGGCTTGACCTGTTCGGCGAAGCGTTTCCGGCGAGGACCTTCGATGTCGGCATCGCCGAGCAACATGCGGTGACCTTCGCCGCCGGTCTTGCCACGGAAGGCTTCAAGCCTTTCGCGGCGATCTACTCGACCTTTCTGCAGCGCGCCTACGACCAGGTCGTCCACGACGTGGCGATCCAGAAATTGCCGGTGCGCTTTCCGATCGATCGCGCCGGCTTCGTCGGCGCCGATGGTGCCACCCATTGCGGCGCCTTCGACACGACCTTCCTGGCGACGCTGCCCGGTTTCGTCGTCATGGCCGCGGCCGATGAGGCCGAGCTGCGCCATATGGTACGCACCGCTGCAAGCTACGATGACGGCCCGATCGCCTTCCGCTACCCGCGCGGCAACGGCGTTGGTGTCGAGATGCCGCAACGCGGCTCGGTATTGGAGATCGGCAAGGGCCGGATCGTCAGGGAGGGCACCAAGGTTGCGCTGCTTTCCTTCGGCACCAGGCTGCAGGATTGCCTGGCCGCGGCCGAGGAGCTTGGCGCGGCCGGGCTTTCGACCACGGTCGCCGATGCCCGTTTTGCCAAGCCGCTCGACGAGGACCTGATCCGGCGGCTGGCCCGTTCACACGAGGTGCTGGTGACGGTGGAAGAGGGCGCGGTCGGCGGCTTCGCCAGCCATGTGCTGCAGTTCCTGGCCCATGAAGGGCTGCTGGAGAGCGGCTTGAAGGTGCGCCCGCTGGTGCTGCCCGACACATTTGTCGACCATGCCAAGCCGGAAAAGATGTATGCCGATGCCGGGCTGGACAGCGCCGGCATCGTGCGCACCGTGTTCGTGGCGCTGGGGCATACCGCGCAGGCCCAGCGCGCCTAGTTTTTAGACGCATTTCCGGCGACGCCGAAGCGATTCAACTTGGCTGCAAGATGCTAGCCTGAATCAATATCTCAACTGCCTGAATCAAATTGCCGGCGAACAGTCGTAACCTGCTTTTTACGCTGCCGTTTGGCGATTTGCTTACCGTGTCCTTTGGCCGTTCTTCAACGCTGCCCTGCTAGAAGGCAACCAGGCAGGGGAAAGAAGACCAATGAGATCGCTTTTGGGCGGCATCGCGCTTGCGGCCATCTTCGCCGCGTCGGCCGGGGCCGAAACGCGCTACGACCGCAAACTCGAAGAGGCGGTGATGGGCATCGTCGCCGGCAAGATCGGCGAGATCCGTGGCGGCTTTTCCTACAAGCAGGCGCCGCAATTTGTCGTCATGCCAGATACCTCACCGAAGGCGTCAATTTCCGTTGACCGGCCGCGCCCGCAGGTGTTCGGCGACAGCAGCGACGGTCTGACGCCGGCCGTCGAACGGCGGGTTTCGCGGACCATATTCTAAAGCATGATCCCGAAGAGACTCTAGAAACTAGAACCACATATCCCGCACACAGCGACCATCTCTCGGCAAATCCTCGAATGCATCGAGACCATCGAAATGGTCGATCGGGAGATCGGCGACGGCCTCGGGCGGCGCAAGCCTCACATTGACGGCGATGCGGTAGCGCCCAGCCGCATCGGGATGCAAACCGCGCCAGGCCAGGACGCAAGCGCAGGTTGGGCAGAAGAGAATCTCAAGCGAAGGATGAGCCTTTCCGACGCGCCGATAGGCGCTTACGGGCCCGGCAAGGCGGATGCGTTCGTCGACATGGTCATAAGCCCAGAGCGTGCCGTAGCGACGGCAAAGTGTGCAATTGCAGGCAGTGATCGAACCGGGATCGCCCTCCAGGGTCCAGTGGGCTGCGCCGCAGTGGCAGGTTCCCGTCAGCATGTTTCCTCCTCCACGTTTCGACGGCTAAACGGCATCTCTTTCTTAGCATTGCGTCGGATCTCGTGCGAGGTTCGACAAACAGCGGAGTGGCTTGATGCGTTCACCCGTTGCCAACTATGCATTGTCTCATCGCCAATATCCTTGCCATCATCGTTGGCATTCGCCATGAAGGCCGATGACTTCCCTTCCGCCAGCCAGCATACGCCAGCGGCTCGACGAATTGCTCGTCCAGCGCGGTCTGTTTGCCAGCCGCTCGCGTGCCCGCGACGCGGTCGAGCGCGGCACCGTGACGGTCGATGGCATCGTCGCCCTCAAGCCGGGCCAGGCCGTTCTGCCTGAGTGCAACATTGTCGTTGACGATCCGGCGCAGGGTTACGTGTCGCGCGCCGCACTGAAGCTGAAGGCTGGTCTCGAGCATTTCGCCCTCGACCCCACCGGCAGCGAAGCGCTCGATGTCGGCGCCTCGACCGGGGGCTTTACGCAGGTGCTGCTCGAACGCGGCGCGGCGCATGTCACCGCGATCGATGTCGGGCACGGCCAGATGCACTCCGACATTGCCGGCGATCCGCGCGTGACGGTAATTGAAGGCCTGAATGCGCGCCAACTATCGGCCGCCGATCTCGGCGGCCGTGTGCCGGATTTCATCGTCTCGGATGTCAGCTTCATATCGCTGAAACTGGCGCTGCCGCCGGCGCTTGCCTTGGCCAGGAATGGCGCAAAAGCTGTGTTTCTGGTCAAGCCGCAATTCGAGGCCGGCCGCGAGGCGATCGGCAAGGGCGGCCTGCTTAAGGACCCCTATGATGCGGCGCGCATTGCCGGCCTGATGCAGGACTGGCTCGATGCCATTCCCGGCTGGCGCTCGCTGGGGCTTCATCTGTCACCGATAGAGGGCGGCGACGGCAACCGCGAGTTCCTGCTCGGCGGCATCAAGGACGTCGAGACCCAGAAGCGATGAGCACCCGTTTCACGATCGCAAGGTTGGGCTCGCAGGGCGACGGCATCGCCGAGACGGAAACCGGCGAGATTTTCATTCCGTTCGCGCTGCCGGGAGAGGTCGTCACCGCCGCGCGGGAGAAAGATCGCGCCACCTTGATGTCGGTCGTTGAGGCTTCGCCGTTGCGGGTCGATCCGCCGTGCCGGCATTTCGGCGCATGCGGCGGCTGCGCCGTCCAGCATCTCGAGACTGAAGCCTATCACCGGTGGAAGCGCGAAAAGGTCGTGCATGCGCTGAAGAGCAAGGGCATCGCTTGCGATGTCGGGGCGCTGGTGCCGTGCGCGCCGCACACGCGCCGCCGCGTCGTCTTCACCGCCCGGCGGAGCGAGGCGGGAATGCAGTTCGGCTTCGTTCGCGCGCTGTCATCCGAGATCATCTCGATCGAGGAATGCCCGATCTCGGCGCCGCAGATCGTCGCTGCGCTCGACCGTTTGAGGATGCTTGCCGGACTGATCTGCACCACGACCAAATCGTTCCACATGGCGGTGACGGTGACCGGTTCCGGCCTCGATGTCGCGGTTCACGATTCCGGCAAGCTCGGCGAGAACCAGCGCCGCGTCGCTTCCAACTTCGTCATCGCCGAGGGGCTGGCCAGGCTGTCGGTCGACGGCGAGATCATTATCGAACCAAACAAACCGGTCGTCCTGTTTGGTGGCGTCGCCGTCGCAGTGCCTCCGGGCGCTTTCCTGCAGGCGACCGAGGCTGCCGAACAGGCGATGGCCAACATTGTCGGCCAGCATTTCGCGCGCGCCAAAAAGGTCGCCGATCTGTTCGCCGGCTGCGGCAGCTTCGCGCTGCGCCTGGCCGCAAGATCGGAGGTTCATGCGGTGGAAGGCGATGCGGCAGCACTCGCGGCGCTCGACCGGGCATTCCGTTTCGCCAGCGGCCTGAAGCGGGTGACCGGCGAACGTCGCGACCTGTTCCGGAGGCCGCTCACATTCAAGGAGTTGAATGCCTTTGACGGCGTTGTCTTCGACCCGCCTCGCGCCGGCGCCGAGGACCAGTCGAAGCAGATCGCGCGCTCCTACGTGCCGCTCGTCGCTGCGGTGTCTTGCAATCCGGTAACGCTGGCGCGGGACCTACGCATCCTCATGGACGGCGGCTATACCCTGAAGAGCGTGACGCCGATCGACCAGTTCCTGTGGTCGCCGCATGTCGAGGCCGTGGCGCTGTTGGAGAAGCCGAGACGAAGACGCTAGCAGCCAGGGCCTGAAACGCGCACCAAAAAAGCACATTTTTAGCGCACATCGTTCAGACCGTGCTAGGGAATTGCCACGAGCACCGCAGCCTTCGAAATTTCGCCATCGTGCTTCGGCGAGGAGCGGGCGCCGTTTCTCTCGCCAAGGCGGGTCGCTGAACTGCTAGGGGTCAATACGACAGAACTGTTGGGGCTGACCGGTCTCGCGCGCAACACGCTTGCCGCCGAGTCCGGTGCGCGCAAGGTCGACGCCGCATTGAGTCCCATCGTCCGTATCCTGGCGATGGCCGGCGAGATGGCCGGTGATGAACATCGTGCGGCGATCTGGTTCAAGCATCAGCCGATCCCCGGTTGGGCCGGAAAGACCGCCTACGATCTGGTTCGCGAAGGCAAGACGGACAAGGTGCTTGCCTATCTGGAGGCAGTCCGCTCCGGCATCTATGCCTGAAACCAGGCTGACCCTGTGGCGCGCTTTTGTGCCGCGCTGGGCCGCTGTGAGCTGCTATGCTTCTTGCACGCGTTCGTATCCGGCCGCCTTCGCGGCCCTGACGAACTTGCGGTCAAAAGTCGCGAAGCCAGCGCAGTGAGCGGACTTGCCCAGATGCAGCGCATCAGCGAAATCCAACCCCTGTTCCGAGAGGTCGAGCGCGGACGACACGACCGCCCCGTCTTCCACCTCTACCGTGGGAAGCCCGCTAAACACCCGTAGCGTACGGGCGATTTCAAGCGGCGCAAAACCGTAGGCGCTGCGCAACACCCATTCGACTTCCAGCATCACCGTGACGGCGACAAAGACCGGCTGGCTATCGATCAGCGCCCGGGCGCGGGAAGACTGCGACGGGTGATCGCCCGTCAGGTAGCGGACGATCAGGTTGGTATCAATTGCGAGCATGGCGCCGCCGCGCTTCGGCGAGCACGCCCGCGTCCATTTCCTCCAACGTCTTCGGCCTGCCACTATAGCGCAGCGATCCAAACACGTCCTCTGGCCGTGTCTCGGCGAAGACTGGCGCAGGCTTCAGTAGCACGCCCTCCGGGGTATCCTCGACCAGAAGGCGTGTGCCGGCATGCCATTCCCTCCGTTTCCGGATCGCGCTGGGCAGGATGACCTGTCCCTTGGTCGAGACCGTAGTTACGAGCTTCTTTGCGGCAGCCATCTGCGCACGTCCTTATGTGTAAGACGAATGTAAGATAGTCGAAGCTCTCCGCAAATTCAAGGCGCAAGCTACTCCTACTTAAAGCGATGACAAGGCAGTGGGCGGCGGGGATTGGTTGTTCCGGAGCGGCGATAATTCGGCGTCAACTCCATCAAACCCTGGTGCCGCCGACTGTCATCTGGTTCATCCTGAGATGCGGCTGGCCGACGCCGACCGGCACGCCCTGTCCGGCCTTGCCACACATGCCGATGCCGGTGTCGAGCTTCATGTCGTTGCCGATCATCGCCACACGATGCATGGCATCCGGCCCGTTGCCGATCAGCATGGCGCCCTTGATCGGTTGCGTCACCTTGCCGTTCTCGATCATGTAGGCTTCGGTGCAGCCGAACACGAACTTGCCCGAAGTGATGTCAACCTGGCCGCCACCGAACGACACGGCATAGATGCCGTTCTTGACCGAGGCGATGATCTCGTCCGGCTCCATGTCGCCCGCTGTCATGTAGGTGTTGGTCATGCGCGGCATAGGCTCGTGCGCGTAACCTTGGCGTCGCCCGTTGCCGGTGGCTTTCATGCCCATCAGCCGGGCGTTCTGGCGGTCCTGCATGTAGCCGACCAGCTTGCCATCGTCGATCAGCACGTTATGGGCCGATGGCGTGCCCTCATCGTCGACGGTAAGCGAGCCACGCCGCTCGGGCAGGGTGCCGTCATCAACGACGGTGACGCCTTTCGCTGCCACCTGCTGGCCAAGCAGGCCGGCAAAGGCCGACGTCTTCTTGCGGTTGAAATCGCCTTCCAGCCCGTGGCCGACGGCCTCGTGCAACATGACGCCCGGCCAGCCGCTCGACAGCACGATGTCGAAAGTGCCGGCAGGTGCTGGAACCGCTTCGAGATTGACCAGCGCTTGCCGCAATGCCTCCTTGGCCGCGTGCCGCCAGCTGTCCTCGATCAGGAATTCACCAAAATCCTTGCGGCCTCCCATGCCGTAGGAGCCGCTCTCCTGGCGGTCGCCGTCGCCGACCACCACCGACACGTTGATCCTGACCAGCGGACGGATGTCGCGCACCATCTGGCCGTCGGCGCGCATGATCTCGACATGCTGCCAGGAGGCGGCGAGCGACGCCGTCACCTGCCTGACGCGCGGATCCTCGGCCCGCAGCCATGCATCGATTTCCTGAAGCAGCTTGGCCTTGGCCTCGAAGGAAGGCGAGGGGATAGGGTTTCCGTCGCCGTAGAGGTGGCGGTTGGTGCGGGCAGGCGCTGCGGCAAGCGTGCCGGAATAGCCGCTCTTCACCGTCGAAACGGCATCGGCGGCGCGCAGCAGCGAGGCTTCGGAGAGATCGCTGGAATGGGCGTAGCCGCTGGCTTCGCCGGCGACGGCGCGCAGGCCGAAACCCTGGTCGGTGTTGAAATTCGCGGTCTTCAGCTTGCCATTGTCGAACATCAGCGATTCGCTTTCGCTATATTCGAGAAACAGTTCGCCGTCGTCGGCGCCGTTAATAGTCTCGGCAACGATTTGCTTGATGCGATCGTCGGAAATGTCAAATTGGCCGATCAGGCTGTTCATGGCAGGTCCATTCGCAGGAGGATTGTTTCCCACGATGTAGGCGCGAAGGCCCGCACAGACAATCTGAAATGAGATTTGCCGTGACCTCGGCCGGTCAACATCACTGGATCGTGCTACAAGACCCAGGCTCAAGGCAGGGCGGCGAAGCCGTCGGCGAAACCCTTGAGGTCGACGGGAATGCCGATGCCCTCTTCCGGCGTCTGGAAGACGATGAAGGTGGCGGACGTACCGGTCTTCAGCGTGTCGAGCAGCGGCTTTTCCAGGATGACCTCGGCATAGCAGCCGTCCTGGAAACAGCGCACGAAATAGGCGCGGCCGATATCCTTGCCGTCGACATTGAGGCCGAGGCCGTTCGGCAACAGCACGCCGAGCGGCGCCAGCACACGCAGGATTTCGGCCTTGTTGTCGGCTGTGCGCAGCACGACGACGGAAAGACCCATTTCCGGACGGTCCTCGGCGACGACGTTCTGCATCATCACGCATTGTTCGGATGTAGCACCGGCGGGCGTATCGCAGATGATCGACCACGCCCCATGCGTTGACTTCACCGTGCCGCTTGGCTGCGCGGCATTGGCCAGGCCGGCGCCGGACAAGGCTATTGCGGCGGCAACAAAGATGACCTTCGCCAAGGTTCTCGAAAGCCAAGGGTTCATGACGGCTCCATTGCGAATCACGGCACTTTAAGCCGCACTAAACCCAAGTAAAGGACGAGACCCCGGCGATCTGCCCCGACACAGGCGACAATGCGCTTTTCAGTGCCAATTTCGCCCTAATTGCGACGGCTCCGCACGCCGCGCGGCTCATTCTACCCGGATGCCGCTCTGGTGATTCGCGGCGAGCCGTCACCGCACGAAGCCAGCGCCGCGCTTGCGCGCAAAAATGCCGCACGGGTTCCGGCGCTCCTTTCTTGCGGAGGCAAATAGAGTATGGTTTGAACCAGCCTTGAATTGTCCGGGATTCCCGTCCCGGCCATTGTTCGACATTCTTGCGGTCCGATCGCGAGGAACTGGGAGATGACGAGGGCGATGAGAAAATTCCTGGCAACCGCCAAAATCGTAGCTAGTGCCGCCGCCACGTTGTTTGCCGCTGCATCCGCTCATGCAGCCCAGCCCCAACCTTGGGAAACCAGTTTTCAGCCTCCGGCGACCGACATTATGCGGCAGATCGAGTGGTTCGGGAACTACTCGTTCGCGTTCATCATTGTGATCACCGCCTTGGTGCTTTTCCTGATTGCCTACTGCATTTTGCGGTTCCGGGCGAGCGTCAACCCGACGCCGTCGCGCACCAGCCACAACACGCTGATCGAGGTCATCTGGACTGTCGGTCCCGTCGTCATCCTGCTCTGTCTCGCCATTCCCTCGTTCCAACTGCTGACCGCGCAATACACGCCGCCGGAAGAAGCCAAGCTGACCGTCAAGGCGACCGGCAATCAGTGGAACTGGGACTACGAATACCAGGTCGACAACACGCTTTCCTTTAATTCCGCGATCCTTCAGGATGCCGACAGGGCTGCTGCCGGCAAGGAAGATCGCGCCGCGTATCCGCGCCTGCTCGCCGTCGACAATGAGATGGTGGTGCCGGTCAGCACCATGACCCGCGTGCTGGTGACGGCGACCGACGTCATTCACGCCTTTGCCATGCCGTCCTTCGGCATCAAGACCGATGCGGTGCCGGGCCGCATCAACGAGGTCTGGTTCAAGGCGGACAAGGAAGGCCTCTATTACGGCCAGTGCTCGGAACTCTGCGGCAAGGACCACGCCTTCATGCCGATCGCCATTCGCGTCGTCTCCGATGCACAATACAAGACCTGGCTGGCGGCAGCCAAAACCGACCTTCCCGGCGCCAACAAGGCGCTGATGGCCGAGGTCGATGGCACGAACAAGGTAGCGGCCGCCGGCAATTGATGCCGCGACCAGAAAAGATTCAGGGAACGGAGCCGACCATGGCGCACGCTGCAGCTCACGACGACCACGACCACAAGCCGTATCATGGCTGGGTCCGGTGGGTGTATTCGACCAACCACAAGGACATCGGTACGCTTTATCTGATCTTCGCGATCATGGCGGGCTGCATCGGTGGCGCCTTGTCGGTCGTCATGCGCATGGAATTGCAGGAGCCGGGCATCCAGATATTCACTGGCCTGGCGCAGATGGTCTACGGCATGAATGGCGACGCCGCCATCGACGGGGGCAAGAGCATGTACAATGCTTTCACCACCGCGCATGCGCTGATCATGATCTTCTTCATGGTGATGCCGGCGCTGATCGGCGGCTTTGCCAACTGGATGGTGCCGATCATGATCGGCGCGCCGGATATGGCCTTCCCGCGCATGAACAACGTCTCGTTCTGGCTGCTGCCGCCGGCTTTCATCCTGCTGATTTTCTCGGCCTTCGTCCCGAGTGCGCCCGGCGCCTACGGCGTCGGCGGCGGCTGGACGCTTTATCCGCCATTGTCGACATCGGGCCAGCCCGGACCGGCCATGGACCTGGCGATCCTGTCAATCCACATCGCCGGCGCCTCCTCGATTCTTGGCGCCATCAACTTCATCACCACCATCTTCAACATGCGCGCGCCCGGCATGACCATGCACAAGATGCCGCTTTTCGCCTGGTCTGTGCTGATTACCGCCTTCCTGCTGCTTCTGTCGTTGCCGGTGCTGGCCGGCGGCATCACCATGCTTTTGACCGACCGCAATTTCGGCACCACCTTCTTCGCCCCGGACGGCGGCGGCGATCCGATCCTGTTCCAGCACCTGTTCTGGTTCTTTGGCCATCCGGAGGTCTACATTCTGATCCTGCCGGGTTTCGGTATCATCAGCCATATCATCTCGACCTTTTCGAGGAAACCGGTGTTTGGCTATCTCGGCATGGCCTATGCGATGGTTGCCATCGGTGCGGTGGGCTTCATCGTCTGGGCCCACCACATGTACACGACGGGCCTGTCGCTCGATACCCAGCGCTATTTCGTCTTCGCCACCATGGTCATCGCGGTGCCGACGGGTGTGAAGATCTTCTCGTGGATCGCCACTATGTGGGGCGGGTCGATTTCGCTCAAGACCCCGATGCTGTGGGCGATCGGCTTCATCTTCCTGTTCACTGTTGGCGGCGTCACCGGTGTGCAGTTGGCCAATGCCGGCCTCGACCGCCCGCTGCACGATACCTATTTCGTGGTCGCGCACTTCCATTACGTGCTGTCGCTGGGCGCGGTCTTCGCGATCTTCGCCGGCTGGTACTACTGGTTCCCGAAAATGACCGGCTACATGTATTCGCCGGTGATCGCGAACACCCACTTCTGGGTCACTTTTGTCGGCGTCAACCTAGTCTTTTTCCCGCAGCACTTCCTCGGCCTTTCCGGTATGCCGCGTCGCTATATCGACTATCCGGATGCCTTCGCCGGCTGGAACATGGTGTCGTCCTACGGCTCGTACATCTCGGCTATCGGCGTCGTCATCTTCCTGTTCGGCGTCTTCGAGGCGTTCCAGAAGAAGCGGGTCGCCGGCGCCAATCCTTGGGGCGAGGGTGCGACCACGCTGGAATGGCAACTGCCTTCGCCGCCGCCGTTCCACCAGTGGGAACAGTTGCCGAAGATCAAGTAGGCGGTTGCCTCCTTTAATACGGAGCCGCCGGCCGACCGGCGGTTTTGGCCAACGGAATGATGGACTTTAAGTACGCATGGCCCTTGCCGAAGACAGACTGATTGACGAGCCGGGCTTCCGCATGTCGGAAGCGACGGCGGGCGATTTCTTCGCCCTGCTGAAGCCGCGCGTCATGTCGCTGGTGGTGTTCACTGCGTTTGTCGGCATGGTCGCCGCTCCGGTGACCATCAATCCGCTGCTGGCGGTGATCGCGATCCTGGCTATTGCCATCGGCGCCGGCGCCTCCGGTGCGCTCAACATGTGGTATGACGCAGACATCGATGCGGTGATGACGCGCACCGCCGGCCGTCCCGTGCCGGCCGGCCGTATCCGGCCAGGCGAGGCATTGAGTTTCGGGCTGGTGCTGTCGGTTCTGTCGGTGATGACGCTCGGCGTGCTGGTCAACTGGTTGGCAGCATCGCTTCTGGCCTTCACCATCTTTTTCTATGCCGTCATCTATACGATGTGGCTGAAGCGCTGGACGCCGCAGAACATCGTCATCGGCGGGGCTGCCGGTGCCATTCCGCCGGTCATAGGCTGGGCGGCGGTAACCGGATCGGTCAGCCTCGAAAGCTTGGTGCTGTTCCTGGTCATCTTCCTGTGGACGCCGCCACATTTCTGGGCGCTCGCGCTGTTCAAGTCGGAGGACTACGCCAAGGCAGGCATTCCGATGATGCCGAATGTCGCCGGTCAGGCCTCGACCAGACGCCAGATCTTTGCCTATGCGCTGGTCCTCGCGCCGGTTGGCGTGCTGCCCTGGGTTCTCGGGTTCACCACGCCGGTCTATGGCGTCGTTGCATTGCTGCTCGGCGCCGGCTTCGTCTGGTATGCGTGGAAGGTGCTGCAAATGGCCGATGACGACCGGGCGATGAAGCCGGCCAAGGCGTTGTTCGGCTATTCGCTGCTCTATCTCTTCGCCATCTTCGCCGCCTACCTTGGCGATTGTGTCGTCGCGCGCGCGCTGACCATTGGTGGAGCATGAGCATGGCCGAAAAGAAGCTTGAACTGGTCACGTTGACCGAACGTCAGCAGAAGGCCCGCCGCAATCGCTCGGCCGCAATCGGTTTCGCGCTGGCGGCGCTGGTCGTCATATTCTACGTCGCGACCATCGTGAAATTTGGTCACAGTTTCCCCGGCTCGATGTGAGCTTAACATGACCAGGCAAACAGTCACCGATCCTAAGAAGAAGAATACGAACCGCGTCGTCGCCGGCGTCTGCATCGCGTTCTTCGGCGGCATGATCGGCATGGCCTACGCCGCGGTGCCGCTCTACGCGATGTTCTGCCAGGCGACAGGCTACGGCGGCACCGTCAAACGGGCGACCCAGCAATATGCCGATCGGGTGCTCGATCGCGACATCACCATCCGCTTCGACGCCAACACCGCCGGCGTTCCCTGGCAATTCCAGCCGGTCGCTCGCTCGATCACCATCAAGATCGGCGAAACCGCCGAGGCGCATTTCAGCGCGACCAACAAATTCAGCCGTCCCATCACTGGACGCGCCACCTTCAACGTGCAGCCGGAACTGGCCGGACCTTACTTCAACAAGGTCGAGTGTTTCTGCTTCACCGACACGACGCTGAAGCCGGGCGAGACACTGGACATGCCGGTCGTCTTCTATGTCGATCCCGACATCGTCAACGCGCCGGAATTGAAGGATCTGACGACGATTACCCTGTCCTACACGATGTTCCCGGTCGACAAGACCAAGCCGGTCGCATCATCGGTGCCGGCCGACGGCCACCGCAACAAGATTTCAGATACCGAAGCAAGCCTCGGGGGTTGATATGGCAGACGCACACGCAAAACCACAACATGACTACCACCTTGTCGACCCGAGCCCGTGGCCTTTCCTGGGCTCCGTCGGGGCGCTGGTGACCGCGTTCGGCGGCGTCTGTTACATGCAATACCTCAAGGGCGGCGATTTCCCGATCTTCGGTTTCAATGTCGCCAATCCATGGCTGTTCTTCATCGGCCTGCTGATCGTCATCTACACGATGTTCGCCTGGTGGTCGGATACGATCAAGGAGGCGCATGAGGGACACCACACCCGTGTCGTGTCGCTGCATCTGCGCTACGGCATGATCATGTTCATCGCCTCCGAGGTGATGTTCTTCGTCGCCTGGTTCTGGGCCTTCTTCGACGCCAGCCTGTTTCCGGGCGAGGTCCATCAATACGCCCGTACCGCCTTCACCGGCGGCGTTTGGCCGCCCAAGGGCCTCGAAGTTCTCGACCCCTTCCATCTGCCGCTCTACAACACCGTCATCCTGCTTCTGTCGGGTACCACGGTGACCTGGGCGCACCACTCGCTCATCCACGGCGACCGCAAGGGCCTGATCAATGGGTTGGTGCTGACCGTCGGCCTCGGCATGCTGTTCACCATGGTGCAGGCCTACGAGTACATGCACGCGCCGTTCGGCTTCAGGGATTCGATCTACGGCGCCACCTTCTTCATGGCGACCGGCTTCCATGGTTTCCACGTCATCATCGGCACGATCTTCCTGTTGGTCTGCCTGATCCGCGCCATAAAGGGCGACTTCACGCCCAAGCAGCATTTCGGCTTCGAGGCCGCCGCCTGGTACTGGCACTTCGTGGACGTGGTGTGGCTGTTCCTGTTTGCCTCGATCTACGTCTGGGCATCGAACGGCGCGATGATCGAACCGCACTGAGATCGAACTGAGGAAATCGACAAGGCGGCTGCGGCGACGCGGCCGCCTTATCTTTTGCGGCAAATGCTCCTAGGATGATCCCATGAGCGACGACAAGGCGATCTGGCCACCAATCGATCCGATCTCGGCCGGCTTGCATGGCCGCTGCCCCCGCTGTGGCGAGGGCAAGCTGTTCTCCGGGTTCCTCACGGTCGGCAATCGCTGCACCAATTGCGGCCTCGATTATTCTTTCGCCGATGCTGGTGACGGGCCGGCGGTGTTCGTTATCCTGATCATCGGCTTCATCGTCGTCGGCCTGGCGTTGTGGATGGAGGTGACGCTCAATCCACCGCTTTGGCTGCATCTGCTGCTGTGGATTCCGCTGACGCTGGTGCTTTGCCTGGCGGCGCTCCGGCTGATCAAGGGCGTGCTGCTGACGCTGCAATACCGCAACAAGGCGGCCGAGGGCCGGCTGGACCGCGGCGAATGAGCGAGGCATCAGGTTCGGTGGCCGGCCGGTCGCGGCCCAAGCGCGCATTGGCGCTCGGCCTGGGTATCGTCGTGTTTTTGATCCTGCTGGCGCTCGGCACCTGGCAGGTTCAGCGCCTGCACTGGAAAGAGGGCCTTCTCCAGACGATCGACCAGCGTACGCATTCGGCGCCTGTACCATTGGCCGAGGTCGAAAAGCGGTTTGCTGCCGCCGGCGACGTGGACTACACGCCGGTGATAGTGACCGGCACTTTCCTGCATCAAGACGAGCGGCATTTCCTCGCCACCTGGGAAGGCCAGTCCGGTTTCGACGTCTTCACGCCGCTACAGCTCGACGATGGCCGTTTCGTGCTGATCAACCGCGGCTTCGTGCCTTACGATTTCAAGGATCCAGCCAAGCGGCCGCAGGAACAGGTAACGGGCAAAGTGACGGTGACGGGGCTCGCCCGTAACCCGCTGCCGGCCAAGCCCTCGATGATGCTTCCCGACAATGATCCGCAGAAGAATATCTTCTACTGGAAAGATCGTGACGCGATGGCCTCGAGCGCCGGCCTGCCGACAGGTGCGGCGCTGGTGCCGATCTTCATCGATGCGAACGCCACGCCCAACCCCGGCGGGCTGCCGGTTGGCGGTGTCACCGTCATCGACCTGCCGAACAGCCATCTGCAATATGCGATAACCTGGTACGGCCTTGCCGCCGCCCTTGCCGGCGTCCTGATCTCCTGGCTCCGCCGCCCGGCGAAAGACCAATGATCGCCGCCATTACCCTTGACAGGGCAGGGCCGCGCACCTCATTTCGCGCCTTGAGCTCAGAAGTCATAGTCCGATCAACCGGCCTACAATCAGCGTAAGATGCAATCATGCTTCACACAAAGCCGCCGCTGACCATCCGGCTCTGCCAGCCCCGCGGTTTCTGTGCGGGCGTTGACCGTGCCATCCAGATCGTCGTGCTGGCGCTGAAGAAATACGGCGCGCCGGTCTATGTCCGCCACGAGATCGTGCACAACCGCTACGTCGTCGAAGGGCTGCAAAGCCTCGGCGCGGTGTTCATCGAGGAGCTCTCCGAGATCCCGCCCGAGCATCGCCAGAGCCCGGTCGTCTTTTCGGCGCATGGCGTGCCGAAATCTGTGCCGGCCGACGCCCAGTCCCGCAACCTGTTCTATCTCGACGCGACTTGCCCGCTGGTCTCGAAAGTCCACAAGCAGGCGATGCGCCATCAGCGGCTTGGCCGCCACGTGCTCTTGATCGGCCATGCCGGGCATCCGGAGGTGATCGGCACAATGGGCCAGTTGCCGGACGGCGCGGTAACTCTGATCGAGACCGAGGCCGACGCCGCAAGCTTCGTGCCCGCAGACCCACAAGCGCTCGGCTTCGTCACCCAGACGACGCTGTCGGTCGAGGATACCGCCGGTATCATCCGCGCCCTGCAGCAGCGTTTTCCCGAGCTGCACGCGCCGGCGGCGGAATCGATCTGTTATGCCACCACCAATCGCCAGGAAGCGGTCAAGGAAACAGCGGCCGGCGCCGATCTCTTCCTGGTTGTCGGCGCACCTAACTCGTCCAACTCGCGGCGCCTGGTCGAAGTGGCCGAGCGCGCCGGCGCCTCGATGTCGCTTCTCGTGCAGCGCGCCTCCGAAATTCCGTGGAATGAGATTGCCGGCATTTCGACGCTCGGCCTGTCGGCGGGCGCCTCGGCGCCGGAGATCATCGTCGACGAGATCGTCGATGCGTTCAGGCAGCGCTTCGACGTGACCATCGAGCTGGCCGTGACGGCGACGGAGACGGAGGACTTTCCGGTGATGCGGGTGTTGCGCGATGTCGAACTGACGGCTGCCGACATGGCCTTCGTCAACGGGGCCGCGTAGCAACGATGGCGGTTTACACCGACGTCAACGAGGGCGAGCTCGGCGCATTCCTCAGGAACTATCCGGTCGGCGACCTCTTGTCCTACAAGGGCATCGCCGAAGGCACCGAAAACTCGAATTTTCTGCTGCACACCAGCAGCGGCTCCTACATCCTGACGCTTTACGAGAAGCGCGTCGACAAGGCTGACCTGCCGTTCTTTCTCGGCCTCATGGCCCACCTCGCCAGAAAGGGCATTTCGTGCCCGCTCCCGGTCACCGCACATGATGGCGGTGTGATCGGAACACTTGCCGGCCGGCCGGCGGTCATCATCACCTTTCTCGAAGGCCTGTCGCTGCGGCGGCCGACGGCTGCACATTGCGGCGAGGTCGGCAAGGCGCTGGCGGCACTGCATCTCGCCGGCGCGGATTTTCCGATGACCCGCCCCAACGCCCTTGCCATCGATGGCTGGCGCAAGCTGTGGAATGCCGCCCGCGCCCGCGCCGACGAGGTCGAGCCGGGACTGGCGGCCGAGGTCGATGCCGATTTCGCCGATTTCGAGCGGAACTGGCCGAACGGTCTGCCGCAAGGCATCATCCATGCTGATCTTTTCCCGGACAATGTGTTTTTCCTCGGCGAGAAACTGTCCGGGCTGATCGACTTCTATTTCGCCTGCAACGACCTCTATGCCTATGACGTTGCCACGTGCCTGAACGCCTGGTGCTTCGAGAAGGATTTTTCCTTCAATCTGACCAAGGGCACGGCGCTGCTTGCCGGCTACCAAAGCGTGCGGCCGTTGAGCAGTGACGAGAAAGCTGCGCTGCCGATGCTGGCGCGCGGTTCGGCGCTGCGCTTCATGCTGACCCGGCTCTACGACTGGCTGACGGTCCCGGACGGCGGCCTGGTGATGAAACGCGACCCGACCGAGTATATCCGCCGGATGCGCTTCCACCGGGCGATCAACTCTCCTTCCGAATATGGACTGACATGACCAAGCGCGTTGAAATCTTCACCGATGGTGCCTGTTCGGGCAATCCCGGGCCTGGCGGCTGGGGCGCAATCCTGCGCTTCAACGGCGCAATCAAGGAGCTCCATGGTGGCGAGGCTCTGACCACCAACAACCGCATGGAGTTGTTGGCGGCCATCTCGGCGCTCAATGCGCTCAAGGAGCCTTGCGTCGTCGATCTTTATACCGACAGCAACTACGTCAAGGACGGTATTTTCGGCTGGATCGACGGCTGGAAGCGCAACGGCTGGAAGACCGCCGCCAGGCAGCCGGTGAAGAATGCCGAGCTGTGGCAGCAGCTCGACGCTGCGCGCAACCGCCACCAGGTCACCTGGCATTGGGTCAAGGGCCATGCCGGCCATCCCGAGAACGAGCGCGCCGACGAATTGGCGCGGCTCGGCATGGCGCCATTCAAGACGAAGTCGGCGAAACCCGTGCTCGCGTCCGTGCCGCCGGAGGAAGGCACCCAGTCCAGGCAATCGGCGGCCAAGAAGGTTCGGCGCTCGACCCAGAGTTATTGATCCGGTTGAACTGGCGTGTCAGCGGATCAGAAGGGCGGTGCCGAACAGTCCGATGGCAAACACCGTATGCGACACAAGATTGAGGGCGCGGACCTGCATCGGATTGGGCCGCTTCGAAGCGGCCCAGCCGGCGCCCAGGCCGGGCGCCAGCAGAAACCACCCGGCGCCGACGGTGACGATGCCGAGCATAAAAGCCGGCAGGAAGGTCGGCGCGGTGAGCCAGGCCGTTCCGGCCAGCACGACCAGTATGACGCCGTAGACGATGCCGACAGCATAATGAAAGGCCCAGCCAAGTACTGATTCATGCGGGTAGGGCGAGGCCTCGCCAATGTCGTCATGGAAGACCTTGCCTTCCCTGAGATGCCAGACCCAGCGGCCGACCAGCCCCCAGTTCGGCCGCGGCTGAGCAAACGCCTTGTTCAGGAAAATCGCCCAGACATCCATAAGCGCGGTTGCGCCGATGCCGATCGCGACGCTGCGCCAGACGATGTCAGACATAATCGAGGTCCCCAGAAGCAAGCAGTCCCGAAGGGCCGACGCATGGTCCCGAAAAACCGGGTCGGCTTTCGGAAGGATCATGCGCCGATGCAAAGTCAGCGTCCTTTGGACGTTGAGCGCTCGAAGGCGCCCTTTGCCGTGCCTGGCCTAGGCTGTCGCCAGGACGGAAAGCTGTCCGAGAATGTGAGCCGCACCGGATTCGTCGACGCCGGGCTTTGTCTCGACATTGAGTGCGGTGACCTTGCCGTCATCGACGATCATCGAAAAACGCTTCGAGCGTAGCCCCATGCCGCCGCTGGAGAGGTCGGCGTCGAGGCCGACGGATTTGGCGAAATCGCCATTGCCATCGGCAAGATAAAGGATTTTGCCTTCACCGCCGCTGAAGCGGGCCCAGGCCCCCATAACGTGAACATCGTTGACCGAGACAACGGCGATAGTGTCGACGCCGCGCGCCAGGATGGCGTCGTAATTGTCCAGGTAGCCGGGCAGATGATTGTTGCTGCAGGTCGGCGTGAAGGCGCCTGGAACGCCAAACAGCACGACCTTCTTTCCTGAGAATATCTCGCCCGTCGTTATCGGCTTTGCACCGTCGGCGGTCATTGTCTTGAAGGTCGCATCGGGCAGTTTGTCGCCAACGGAGATCGTCATGATGGTCCTCGCTTGGAAATGGAAGGGAGTGTCCTTGCGATAGCGAATTAAGGCGCGCCCGGCAACCGTCCAGACGTTGGCATCACGGGAATGGCAACAGGCCTTCGACCGCGCCTGCGGCACTTGTCAGTGTGTAGTGCAGGCCGCCATCGGTTGGCGTTGTCGACGGCCTGTCGAGGATCGGCACAGTAAAGATCAGCTTGCCATCCTTTTCGCTGCGTGCCGGGGCACCGAACATGTAGTCGCGTTCGCCGGCAACGAAGAAGTCGGCGCCCTCGGGGCTGCCCGGAAAGCTCGCTTCGACAATCAGCGTTTCGTGGTCGCCCGGCAGTACGTTTATGCCGAAATCGGGCGTTGCCGTGGCAGGCAGGGTGGCAAGGCCTGCCTTGACCAGTGCCGCGTCCCCGGCGTTGTCCGGATCGGCGCCGGGATCGACGGTCAGCCTTGTCTGCACCGGGATGCAGATGGTTTCGCAGATGCCGAGGAAAATGTCCGCATCGATGACGGCCGGCTGGCCGGGCGCGGCAAGCGTGAACGTCACCGGCAACGAAACGGGGTGGTCGTAGCCGGCCCATTTGCCGTAGCCGTCGTCGTGGCGCTGCGGCGGCGGAAACGAAAGCGTCGCGTCGGCAATGTTGGTGCTGGCCGAGACGTCGATCTGTGGCGGCACGCCCGCATCGCCCGGATCGCGCCAATAGGTCTTCCAGCCGGGCTTCAGCGCAATGTCGAGGACGCCCTGGAGACGCCCGGCCTCATCGGCCTTGCCGCTCGTCACCAGCCGCACCCTGCCGCCTTCGCTGTTGTACCAGGCCGATGAGGAGGCTGAGGCGGGGAGGCCGGTCGCCGATCCAATGGCTACGCCAAGCAGCAGGATTTTCAAGCTTTGCATGGCAATGATTTGATCGTCTGTTGATGGCCGCACAATGATTTCATGACGCCGCCGGCATCATATTTGCGTGACCTTCGATTTACGAGCCTGATCAAATCGGGCGCCGCCCATCTTTTCGACGCCCCGGAAACGCGTTACGCTGTGGCCATGGATTTGTTGCGCCATAAAAGGACGGCCGCAGGACCCGGCTTTCTCGACGATCAGTTCCTGATTGCCATGCCCGGCATGAAGGATGACCGCTTCACGCGCTCTGTCATCTACATTTGCGCGCACAGCGACGAAGGCGCGATGGGGCTGATCATCAACCAGACGCAGCAGATGCTGTTTCCGGACCTGCTCGTGCAACTCGGCATCATGAACGAGCTGGAGGCAATTCGCCTGCCGCCACCGGCGCGCGACTTCGTCGTGCGCAATGGCGGACCGGTGGATCGTAGCCGCGGCTTCGTTCTGCATTCGGGCGACTACCGGGTGGAATCCTCGCTCGCCGTGTCCGACGATGTCTGTCTGACCGCGACCGTCGACATATTGCGCGCCATCTCCTCCGGCCGCGGACCCCGGCGGGCTCTGATGGCGCTTGGCTATGCCGGCTGGGGTGCGGGCCAGCTTGAAAACGAGATCGTCGAGAATGGCTGGCTGACTTGCCCGGCAAGTGCCGAGCTTCTGTTCGACGCCGACATCGATCGCAAATATGACCGGATCCTCGCCTCGATCGGCATTGATCTCGCGCATCTCAGCCTGGCTGCCGGTCACGCCTGAACCTCATTACGTCCTGAAACTTGTCACGCTTGGGTCAACGGATACTGTTCCTTCAGCGTCTTCAGCACCTGGTCGCCCGGCATCGGCGCGCCGAACATGAAGCTCTGCACGTACTCGCAGCCCATCTGCCGCAACTCCAGCGCATCGCTCTCGTCCGAAATGCCTTCGGCGACAACCGACAGGCCGAGTTCATGCGCCATATTGACCATGGATTTGAGCAGCACCGCACGTTTCGGCGTCGCGTCGTCGACGAAGCTCTTGTCGATCTTGATGGTGTCGAATGGAAAGCGCGTCAGATAGGCCAGCGATGAATAGCCGGTGCCGAAATCATCCAGCGACAGGCCGATGCCAAGCTGCTTCAGCTTGGTCAGCACATGGGCGGTCTGCTCGGGATTGTCCATCACCAGCGATTCGGTGAGTTCGAGCCGGAAGCAGCGCGGTTTCAGGTTCGCTCGCGCGATCACCGAGCGGACGTCGCTGACCAGGTCGCGGCGGATGAGCTGACGGCTGGACAGATTGACCGAGACCGACAGCGGCGCATCGCCGATCTGCTTTTGCCATCCCGCCAGGTCTTCGGCAGCCTGTTGCATGGCGAACAGCCCAAGCTGCACGATCAGGCCGCAGTTTTCGGCGACCGGAATGAAATCAGCCGGCGGGATCATGCCGCGACGCGGATGGTCCCAGCGCAGCAGCGCTTCGAAGCCTGCGACGCTGCCGTCCTCCAGCCGCACGATCGGCTGGTAGGCAAGCGTGAATTCGCGTCGTTCGATGGCGCGGCGCAGATCGGACTCGAACTGCAGCCGGTCGGTGCCGACGGTGCGGAAGGCGGGACGGAACGGCTCGATCCGGTCGCCGCCGAAGCGCTTGGCCTGATGCATGGCAAGCTCGGCATCCTTGACCATGTCCTCGGCCGAGGTCTGCGTGGCGGTCCAGGTGATCAGCCCGATCGAGGCCGTCAGCACGATCTCGCGCTTGGCGAAGGTGATCGGGTTGTTGATGGCGTGCTTGATGGCATCGGCAATGGCCGCGATGCGGGCCGGATCCTGCTCCGACAAAAGCATCAGCGCGAACTGGTCGCCGGCAAAGCGCGACAGCGAATCCTTCGGCTTGAGCAGTCGGTGCAGCCGCCGCGCGATAGTCAAAAGGATGGTATCGCCGGCCGAGATGCCGAGCCCGTCATTGACCTGCTTGAAGCGGTCTATGTCGATGACGAAGACGGTCGGGCGCACCTTCTCTTCGGTGCGGGCGATCGAAATGATCGCCTCCAGCCGGTTCATGAACAACTCGCGGTTGGGCAGGCCGGTCAGATTGTCGTGCACGGCGTCATGCAGCAGCCGTTCCTCGGACTTCTTCTGCTCCGTCACGTCGACCATGGTGCCGACGCAGCGGATGACCTCGCCGTCCGAGCCGATCACCGGCCGGGCGCGCAGCGAAAACCAGTGATAGTGCCCGTCGGCGCCGCGCAGGCGGAAGTTTTGCGACACCCGGCCGCGCCGGTGCTCGAGCACCACGTCGAGTGTCGTGCGAAACGTGTCGCGGTCGTCGGCATGCAGCACCGGCAGCCAGTTGCGGGCGGGCCCGCCGAGACTGTTGGGGGCAAGGCCGAGCTGACTGCTGACGTCGGGACGAGTGACGACGCGGTCGCGCAGCACGTCCCAGTCCCACACGGTATCGCCCGATCCGGCAACCGCCAGCGCCTGCCGCTCGAGATCGGAGAACAGGCCCTGATGCAGGGCGCCGCCGGCAAAAGCGTGCTGCATCACCGTGAAGCCGATCAGCAGGATGATGAGGATCAGCCCGCCGCCCAGCGCCGGCTGGGCGATATCGTTGTCCAGCATGCCGGTGATTGCCATCCACGATCCGCATAGCCACAGCAGAACCATCACCCAACTGGGCACCAGCATGATGGCGCGGTCGTAACCGCGGATACCGAGGAAGATGATCAGGCCGAGCCCGGTCAGCGCGGTGGCGGCGAAGGACAGCCTGGCAATGCCGGCGGCGACCGCCGGATCGATGATGGCGACACCGGCGATCAGCACCAGCCCGAGAATCCAGACCAGCGCGCCGTAGCTGAAATGGCCGTGCCACCGGTTGAGGTTGAGATAGGCAAACAGGAACACCACGAAGGTCGCCGCGAGCGCCACCTCCGTTCCGGCGCGCCACATCTGCTCATTGCCCGGTGAGATCTCTATGATCTTGTTGAGAAAGCCGAAATCGACGCAGATATAGGCAAGCACCGCCCAGGCTAGGGCCGCCGTTGCCGGGAACATCGAGGTCCCCTTGACGACGAAAAGAATGGTCAGGAACAGCGCCAGCAGGCCGGCAATGCCGATGACGATGCCACGAAACAGCGTGTAGGAATTGACCGAGTCCTTGTAGGATTCAGGGTCCCACAGATAGACCTGCGGCAGCTTGGGCGAGGCGAGCTCGGCGATGAAGGTAATCACCGTTCCGGGGTTCAACGTCACCCGGAACACGTCGGCGTCGGGGCTGGTCTGGCGGTCGAGCGCAAAGCCTTCGCTGGGCGTGATCGCGGCGATACGGGTCGAGCCGAGATCCGGCCAGAACAGGCCGGAATTCACCAGCCGGAAATGCGGTGCGACAATCAGCCTGTCGAGCTGCTGGTCGGTGGTATTGGCCAGCGCGAACACCGCCCAGTCACCGCTCGAGCGCGCATCATTTGCCTCGACCTCGATGCGCCGCACGATGCCGTCCGGGCCTGGCGCGGTCGACACCTGAAAATTCTCGCCCTGGTTCCGGTAGATCAAGACGGCCCCCGAAAGATCGAGCGCAACGTCGTCGCGGGCGATCTTGATCGGTTCTACGGCAAAGGCCGAGGACGCCGCGCAGAGCGTGACGATTGCCGCCAGCATAAAGGCAAGCAGCGACCCCTTGCGCAGAAAATTCGTCAAAATCAGCCCTTTGTTCCAACGCCCGGCGGATCGTCCGCGATTCGGGCGTATAGGTAATGGTCCTGCCAGATGCCGTTGATCCTGAGATAGGATCGTAGCAGTCCTTCGCGCCGGAATCCGGCTTTTTCAAGCACGCGGATCGACCGGGCGTTGTCGGGAATACAGGCAGCTTCGATCCGGTGCAATCGCAGCGTTTCGAAGGCGAAACGCGTCACCACTCTTACGGCATCGGTCATCAGGCCGCGTCCGCTGAAGCGCTCGCCGATCCAGTAGCCGATATGGCCGCTTTGGGCGACCCCGTGGCGGATATTGCCGAGGGTGATACCGCCGGCCAGCTTGCCGCTGCTTTTCTCGAAGATGAAGAAGGCGATCGCCGTCCCCTGCGCGTAGTCCTCGCGGTAGCGCCCGATACGATGCCGCCACGCCGTGCGGTCGAGTTCGTCAGGGGTCCATCGCGGCTCCCACGGCTCAAGGAAGGCGCGGCTTTCACTGCGCAGCACCGACCACTCGCGATAGTCGTTGGTCAGCGGTACGCGCAGCGTGACAAGCTCGCCCTTCAGTGCCGGCAGGTCGCGGCGAAAGAAAGGGAGCGCGAACACGACGCTCGAGTAGGCTTAGACGGCGAGCTTGCGGGCAGTGGTCTGCGTGCCCGAAAGCGAATCGAGGATCGCCTCATAGGGCGCGAGCGTACCCACCGGCCCGACGGCTGTAAGCGTCGGCTTGGTCGAAAAAAGCCGCGACGACAGGTCCGTCAGCCGCTCGACCGTCAGCGCCGACAGCCGCTCCATCAACTCTTCCTTGGCTATCGGCCTGCCGAACAGAAGCAACTGCCTGGCGATCTGCGAGGCGCGGCTGGCCGGGCTCTCGGCCGACATGATCAGCCCGGCGCGGTACTGCGCACGCGCCCGGTCGAGCTCCTCCTGCAGGATGTTTTCACCGGCCTTTTGCAGCTCGTCGATGATCACAGGCACCAGCTCGGCAATATCGCTTTGTCCGGTCGCCGCATGGACCCCGAAGACGCCCGTGTCGGAAAAACCCCAATGGAAGGCGTAGACCGAATAGCACAGGCCGCGTTTCTCGCGGACTTCCTGGAAAAGCCGCGACGACATGCCGCCGCCCAGGATCATCGACAGGACCTGGGAGGCGTAGAAATCGCGGACGTGATAGGCGCGGCCCTCGAAACCCAGCACGATCTGCGCGTCCATCAGGTCGCGGTCCTCGCGAAAATCGCCGCCGACATACTGCGCATATTGCGGGATGGTGCCGTCGGCCTTGCCGCGGAAGCTGCCGAGACGCTTTTCGACCTCCCGCACGAAATCGTCGTGCTTGATATCGCCGGCCGCCACCATCACCATGTTCTCGGCGCCGTACTGTCGTTCGATGAAGTCGTGCAGCTGCTTCGAAGTGAAGGATTTGACGGTTTCCGGCGTGCCAAGAATCGAGCGGCCGATAGTCTGGTGGCGGAAGGCGGTCTCGGTAAAGTGATCGAAAACGACGTCGTCGGGCGTATCGTGCGCGGCGCCGATCTCCTGCAGAATCACATGCTGCTCTCGTTCCAACTCCTGCGGATCGAATTCGGATTCCTGCAGGATGTCGGAAAGGATATCGACGGCCAGCGGCACGTCGTCGCTCAGAACCCTTGCATAATAGGAGGTCGTCTCGACGCTGGTGGCGGCATTGATCTCGCCGCCGACGTCCTCGATCTCCGAGGCGATCTCGAAGGCGCTTCGCCGACTGGTGCCCTTGAAAGCCATGTGCTCGAGCAAGTGCGCCATTCCGTGCTCTTCGTCACGCTCGTTGCGTGCGCCCGACTTGACCCAGGCGCCAAGGGCAACAGATTCGAGGCTTGGAAGGGTTTCGGTGGCGACTGTCAGGCCGTTCGACAGACGGCTTACCTCAACACCCATATGGCAATTACTCCCTAACGCGCCGCCCGCGTGTGGCGGCCGACATAATCTTCCACCATTTTCAGGTCGGATGGAAGTACCGTGTATTTTTCCTCGGCACTCATCAACCCGCCTAGCCATGCAGGCAGGGCAGGCGACACGCCGCTGGCGGCTTCGACGGCGGCGGGAAACTTTGCCGGGTGCGCAGTGCCCAGCACCACCATCGGCACCTCACCCGCAGCCTTGCCGGCGGCCACATGCACGGCCGCGGCGGTATGCGGGTCGAGCAGATAGCCGCTCGCCGCAAGTGTGGTGCGGATGGTGGCGGCGACCTCGTCCATGGTGGCGCGGCCGGCGTCGAATTCGGACCGGATCTTGGCGATTTCGCCGGCCTCGATGGTGAAGGCGCCGGACTGCTTGAGCCCGTTCATGTAGCGCCGCACGGCCGAGGCATCGCGGCCGGACGCTTCGAACAGCAAGCGTTCGAAGTTCGAAGACACCTGGATGTCCATCGAGGGGGACGTGGTCGAAAAGACCCCCTTCATGCGGTATTCGCCGGTTGCCAGCGTGCGCGCCAGAATATCGTTGTCGTTGGTGGCGATGATCAGCCGTTCGATCGGCAGCCCCATCTTCTTGGCGGCATAGCCGGCGAAGATGTCGCCGAAATTGCCGGTCGGCACGGTGAAGGAAACCGGCCTGTCGGGCGCGCCGAGCGACAGCGCGGAGGAGAAATAATAGACGATCTGGGCCATGATGCGGGCCCAGTTGATCGAGTTGACGCCGGACAGCGATACCCGGTCACGAAAACCGTGGTCGTTGAACATGTCCTTTACCAGGCTCTGGCAGTCGTCGAAATTGCCTTCGATCGCCAACGCATGGACGTTTGCGGCGGTCGAGGTCGTCATCTGCCGCTGCTGTACCGGCGAGACGCGGCCGTGCGGGAAAAGCACGAAGATGTCGGTGCGGTTGCGCCCGGCAAAGGCATCGATGGCGGCCCCTCCGGTGTCGCCGGAGGTGGCGCCGACAATGGTGGCGCGCTGGTCACGCTCGGCCAGCACATGGTCCATCAGCCGTGCAAGAAGCTGCATCGCCACGTCCTTGAAAGCGAGCGTCGGGCCGTGGAAGAGCTCGAGCACGAAGCTGTTCGGCCCGGTCTGCACCAGCGGGCAGACGGCCTCATGGCGGAAGGTTGCATAGGCTTCGCGCACCAGCCGTTCGAACACCGGCGCCGCGATCTCGCCGCCGAGGAACGGCGACAGCACGCGGATGGCAAGATCGGGATAGGCAAGGCCGCGCATGGCGCGGATCTCGGCTGCGGAAAAATGCGGCCAGGCGCTCGGCAGGTAGAGCCCGCCGTCGCGCGCCAGTCCGGCCAGCACCGCGTCGGAAAATCCAAGCGCGGGCGCTTCCCCGCGGGTACTCACATATTGCATCGTCACGTTTCCATTGCTGCCGGGAATTTTCGCCCGCCGCGAGGTGGTGGATTTCTGCGCTGGATCAGTCGCATTTTTGCCGCGCGGTTGATATACGTCACCGGCTTTGCGAGAGGGAAGTGCAGTTCATGGCGTTTCATTCATTCAACGGTCGTTTTGTCGCGGGTGTGGCGCTCACCGGCTTTATGCTTGCCGCCGCAGGTTGCCAATCGAGCGACAATGGAATTCTCGGCTTCGGCAAAAAGGATGCGACGCCGCCACCGCCACCCGATCCAAAGGTGCTTTCCAGCCAGTTGCAGGCCTATTGCCCGAAAGTGACGTTGCGTGACGGCACCGCCTTCTTCAATACCTACGCCAAGAGCGGTCCGAAGCCGAAGAAAAAACCCGATGTTGCCGCCGAGGAAGCCGCCCAGCCGGCAGTGGACGCGGCAGGCGTCGATCAGCCGGACGATTCCGCCAAGATCATCTATCAGGCTTCGATCACCGATGTGACCCGCGACTGCAGCCGCGCCAACGGCTCCTTGTCGATGAAGATAGCCGTCGCCGGCAAGGTCGTGCCTGGCCCGATGTTCACCCCCGGGACCATCACCATGCCGATCCGCATCGCGGTGATGCACGGCACCGAAGTTCTCTATTCGCAGCTTCACTCCTATCAGGTCCAGGTTACCGATCCTTCGAGTGCCACGCAGTTCGTCTTCACCGATTCCAACGTCGTCGTTCCGGAGCCGACGGCGAAGGACTACCAGGCATATGCCGGGTATGACGAGGGCGCTTCGAAAGTAGCGACAGACAAGCCGAGGAAGAAGAAAGCCGCCGCGACCAACTAAGCCGCTGCATTCGTGCCACGGCGGTTGGAGGCGGCCTCTCAGGCGTCCGCCGACCATTCCGACAGCGCGGCGATCACGCTTTTCAGCTCCGCCCAGCGGCGGATGACCGTTTCCGCGCCGGCCTCGGTCAGCGCATCGGCGTGGCCGGGATAGCTGTGCGCCGCGCCGGTGAAGCCGATGACGCGCATTCCCGCCGTCTTGGCGCCGGTGACGCCATGCACCGAATCCTCGATGACAAAGGTGTTCGCAGGATCGGCCTTGAGCTTTTCCGCGGCGAACCGAAACACGTCCGGCGCCGGCTTGGATTTCCCGGTCGGGGTTTCCAGCGAGGAAAAGATACGGCCGGCAAAGAACGGCAAAAGCTGCACCTTCTCCAGCATGAATTCGATCCGCTCCGAGCGCGAATTCGAACAGACGCAGCGCGGCACTGCTACCGCGGCGACAGCCTCGTGCGCCCCGTCGATGGCACGCACGTCGCTGCGCAGCCTACGATCGACCAGCTGTTCCTCCTTGTCGATCAGCGAGGCCTGGAACGGGATCCGGGACTTTTCCTCGACCCGCATCATGATGTCCTTGAAAGTCAACCCGGCATAGACCTCGGAAATCTCCTCGGCCGATATCTCGTAGCCGGCCGAGGTCAACAGCTCGGCATCGATCCGCGCGGCGATGATTTCGGAATCGACGAGCACGCCGTCGCAATCGAAGATGACAAGGTCTGGCTGGGGCATGGTGATCCGGAAAGCGGGATGAAGGGAATGCCGAGGGCTTTTTGGTCCAAACGGCTCAGGCGGCGCGGCATACACCAACAGGCCGGGCTTCGCAAATTCGGCGGGCTGCTTCACTGAATATTTACGCTGATCGGTAACCATAACGGACAGTAAACAGTAACGCGTGCCTTGGGTGTCACAATGTCTGCCGTGCGTCTTCTCGACGAGCTTTCCGATGTTCCCCAGCAATCCGAGTGGCTGGATACGATCCTGAAGGGCGACTGCGTCGCCGCGCTCGAACGGCTGCCGGAAAAGTCGATCGACGTGATCTTCGCCGATCCGCCCTATAATTTGCAGCTCGATGGCGATCTGCACCGGCCCGATCAATCCAAGGTCGATGCCGTCGACGACCATTGGGACCAGTTCGACAGTTTTGAGGCCTACGACGCCTTCACCCGCGCCTGGCTGCTGGCGGCGCGCCGTGTGTTGAAGCCCAACGGCACGATCTGGGTTATCGGCTCCTACCACAATATTTTCAGGGTCGGCGCCAAGATGCAGGACCTGGGCTTCTGGATCCTCAACGACGTCGTCTGGCGCAAGACCAATCCAATGCCGAATTTCCGTGGCCGCCGTTTCCAGAACGCGCATGAGACGATGATCTGGGCATCGCGTGACCAGAAGGGCAAGGGTTACACATTCAACTACGAGGCGCTGAAGGCGTCGAACGACGACGTCCAGATGCGCTCGGACTGGCTGTTTCCGATCTGCACCGGCGGCGAGCGCCTGAAGAACGACAATGGTGACAAATTGCATCCGACGCAGAAGCCGGAAGCGTTGCTTGCCCGCGTCATGACGGCATCGACCAGGCCGGGCGACATCGTGCTCGACCCGTTCTTCGGTTCAGGCACCACCGGGGCTGTGGCCAAGCGGCTTGGCCGCCACTTCGTCGGCATCGAGCGCGAACAAACCTATATCGATGCCGCCATGGAACGTATCGATGCGGTCCGGCCGCTGGAAGGCGCCAATTTGACGGTACTGACCGGCAAGCGCGCCGAGCCGCGCGTCGCCTTCGTCACCCTTCTCGACAATGGCCTGGTGGCGCCAGGCGCCACGCTCTACGACGCCAAGAAGCGCTGGGCGGCAAAAGTGCGCGCCGACGGCACGCTGGCCATCGGCGACAGTGCCGGGTCGATCCACAAGATCGGCGCCGAGGTCCAGGGGCTGGACGCCTGCAACGGATGGACCTTCTGGCATTATGAGCGCAGCGGCGGCCTGACCCCGATCGACGAGCTTCGCCGCATTGCTCGGCTAGGCATGGAGCGGGCGGGCGCCTGACGGCTTCCGAGTTGCGGCAGATCGGATAATGCGAAGGCTCAACCAACTCCTGGAACCGATTCAAATCACACTTTGATCCCAAGACTCTCAAGGTCCGCCCTGAGCGTCTTTGCATCGGTGAACAGCACCGACTGCCAGCCCGCCGCCTTGGCGCCGTCGACGTTCTTCTGGCTGTCGTCGATGAACAGCGTCGCTGACGGCTCGAGGCTGAACGCGGCGACGTGGTGGTCATAGATGGCGCGATCCGGCTTGATCTGGCGGATGTCGCCGGAAACGGTGACGCCGCGCGGCCGATTGAGGAAATCGAAGCGCTCGCGGGCCTCGGCGAGCGTATCTGCAGCGAAATTGGTGAGCATCGTCACGTCATGGCCGCTGTCGATCAGGCCGATCATGATGGCGACGCTGTCCTCATAGGCGTGAGGCACCATCTCGTGCCAGTGCCGGCGGAAATTGCGGATATTTTCGGCGTGCTCGGGATATTGCGCGATCGCCAGCGCTTCGGCCTCTTCCCAACTGCGGCCGCGATCCTGCTCGATGTTCCAATCATGCGTGCAGACATTGTCGAAGAACCATTTCCGTTCGTCGGGATCGGGGATCAAGCGACTGAAGGGCAGGTCCGGATCATAGTGGATCAGCACTTTGCCGATGTCGAAAACGATGTGGCGGATTTCAGTCATTCTTCTCTCTTTCAACGCGGCCGCTGCTTTTTCGTCGCGCCCGGTATCGCCGCTTCGATTACCTTTTTCATGACGCTCGGCAGCGCTTCCCCGGAAATTTCATGGGCCAGCGACCAGAAATGCCCGACCGGGGCGGCAACGTCGGTCTCCGCCTTGAACACGTCGAGTTCAAGCGCAAAATGGGTAAAGATATGGCCGATGCGTCCGGCCTGCTGCCAGTTGCCGGGGAGCGGGGCCGCCGCTTCCGTGGTAGCGCCGTCTATGCGCGCCGTCCAGCCGGTCGTCGGCACCTCAGTCATGCCGCCGAGCAGGCCTTTGTCCGCGCGCTTGCGCAGAAGGATGGCGCCGTCGCACCTGACGGCAACGAAGGCGGCACCGCGGCGTAAGGGTCTTTCGGCCTTGGGCAGGCGGACCGGAAAGCGTTCGGGGTCGCCCGAAATCGTGGCGCTGCAGTCCACCCGAACAGGGCACAGAATGCAGCGGGGCCGGCGCGGCGTGCAGATCGTCGCGCCCAGGTCCATCATCGCCTGCGCGAAGTCGCCGGGCCTTGTCGGGGGAACCATGCGTTCGACCTGGCCGCGTATCTCGCCCTTGGCTTCGCCCAGCGGCGTGGCGATCGAAAACAGCCGTGAGACGACCCGTTCGACATTGCCGTCGACGACCGCGGCTGGTCGGTCGAAGGCGATCGCTGCGATCGCCGCCGCCGTATAGGCGCCGATGCCGGGCAGTTCCTTCAAGCCGGACTCGCTGTCAGGAAAGCGGCCGCCTTGCCGCGCGACGAGATCGGCACAGGCTTTGAGGTTACGAGCGCGGGAATAATAGCCGAGCCCGGCCCAGGCCTTCATGACGTCTTCGGTCGGTGCCGCCGCCAGCGCCTGGACCGTTGGCCATTTCTCTGCGAACGCCCGAAAATAGGATTTTACCGCCTCGACCGTGGTTTGCTGCAGCATCACCTCGGAAAGCCAGACCAGATAGGGATCGGGCCGCGCTCCGCCCGCCAGCGCGCGCGGCGAAACGCGCCAGGGCAAGTCGCGGTGATGCGTGTCGTACCAGGCAAGCAGCCGGGAGGCGATCTCGACATTGTCTCCGGATACGGCCTTGCGGGTCTGGTCGTGCAGTGCCATTGATCGAGGGTCGGCCCTAATCCACTGGTGCTGAAGCTGGAGAACGCACATGGCAGGGAAAAGGCCCTTCGGCAATCCCGTTCCGGTGAGCGATCTCGCAACCGAGATCCTCGACCCAGTGCTGCGCAAACGGGCCGGTATGTCGATCGGACTGGTCCAGTCATGGGAAGAAATTGCCGGGCCGCGGCTTGCCGGCCGCTCGCGCCCGGAAAAGATCCAGTGGCCGCGCCGCATACATGAGGACGATCCTTTCGAACCGGCGGTGCTGGTGATTGCCTGCGAGGGTGTGGCGGCGCTGCATCTGCAGCACGAGACCGGCCAGATCATCAACCGGGTCAACGCCTTCCTCGGTTTCAATGCGATCGGTCGGATCAGGATCGTGCAGAAGCCGGTAATGGCGGGCAAGGACAAGCCGAAACCCAGTTTGCGGCCATTGACTGCGGCCGAGAAAGCGAAGCTGTCGGGCACCGTTGGTTTGATCGAGGACGGCGGGCTGCGCGCCTCGCTAGAGCGGCTTGGCGCCACCATTCTCGGTCAAAAGAAACCGTGATCTCGCGCTATCGTGATGGTATGCCCGGATTTGGCGATTGGAATAGGGGCGGTAATGCCTTAATTCGCGCCAACTCTCGCTTTTTGTAGACTTTGCATTGCAAAATCCAACTATTGCCAGGTGATTCGTATGATCCGTTCCTTGTCCCGCAGAAACCTTTTGACTTCGCTGGCCGCAATACCAGCGGTGGCGCTGCTTGCCGCCTGCAGCGACTCGGGCGAGAAAGCCGAGGCGCAGGATGTGAAGCCTGCGGCTCCGGAACCTGCGAAGCCGGCCGCTCCGGCCGCCGCGGCGGCGCCGGAGGCTCAGGGCACGGTCGATATGGCGGCACTGCTGAAGCCCGGCGCATTGCCCGACATGCAACTCGGCAAGGACGATGCAAAGGTCACCATAGTCGAATATGCATCGATGACCTGCCCGCATTGCGCGCATTTCGCCGAGACCACTTTTCCGGAGCTGAAGACGAAATATATCGACACCGGCAAGGCCCGTTACATACTGCGCGAGTTTCCGTTCGATCCCAGCGCCGAGGCCGGTTTCATGCTGGCGCGCTGCTCCAAGGACAACTATTTCCCGATGGTCGACGTGCTGTTCAGGCAGCAGGCGAACTGGGTTGGTGTGAACAATACCAAGGACGCACTGCTGCAAATCGCCAAGCTTGCCGGTTTTACACAGGAGTCCTTCGAGGCCTGCTTGACGGACCAGAAACTTCTGGACGATGTGAGATCCGTCCAGAAGCGCGGCGCCGACGAATTCAAGGTCGATTCCACACCGACCTTTTTCATCAACGGAAAGACCTACAAAGGGGCGATGTCGATTGCGGAAATGTCGGCCATCATCGACCCTCTGCTCTGACGTTTCGGCAGCGCCGAAGCGGCGTCGCTTCGGCGTGCGCACTTCTTTGTCTTGCCGCGGGGTCTCCTTGCAAAACCGCGGAACAGCGTTGCGAAACTTGGCTATGGGCCGGCGCGAATGAAGTTCTCGCGCCTTCGCCTGCTCGGCTTCAAATCCTTCGTCGAACCCGGCGAGTTCGTCATCGAACGCGGCCTGACCGGCATAGTCGGGCCGAACGGCTGCGGCAAGTCGAACCTGGTCGAGGCGCTGCGCTGGGTTATGGGCGAAAGCTCCTACAAGAACATGCGTGCGTCCGGCATGGACGACGTCATCTTTTCCGGCTCGGGAACGCGTCCGGCCCGCAACACCGCCGAAGTCACGCTGTTCCTCGACAATAGCGACCGCACCGCGCCGTCCGCCTTCAACGACGCCGATGAGTTGCAGGTCTCGCGCCGCATCGAGCGCGAGGCCGGCTCGCTCTACCGCATCAACGGCAAGGAGGCTCGCGCCAAGGACGTTCAGCTGCTGTTCGCCGACCAGTCGACCGGCGCCCGCTCGCCCTCGATGGTCGGCCAAGGCCGCATAGGCGAGCTGATCCAGGCAAAGCCGCAGGCGCGCCGCGCGCTGCTGGAAGAGGCGGCCGGAATTTCCGGCCTGCATACGCGCCGCCACGAAGCCGAGCTGCGGCTGAAGGCGGCGGAACAGAACCTCGAAAGGCTGGACGACGTCGTCGGCGAGCTGGAAAGCCAGATTGAAAGCCTGAAACGCCAGGCCCGCCAGGCCTCGCGCTTCAAGAACCTGTCGGCCGACATCCGCAAGGCCGAAGCGACGCTGCTGCATCTGCGCTGGACGCTGGCCAAGACGCAGGAAGGGGAAGCGCGTTCGGCGCTGGCGATTGCCACCGCGCTGGTCGGCGACCGTGCCGCCGCCCAGATGGCTGCCGCCAGGGAACAAGGTATCAACGCCCACCGGCTGCCGGACTTGCGCGATGCGGAAGCCGCTGCCGCCGCCGCCTTCCAGCGTCTGTCGATCGCCAAGGCGCAGATCGAGGAAGAGGCGGGCCGCATCCGCGCCCGCCAGGCAGAGCTCGACCGCCGACTGCAACAGCTCGATGGCGACCTTGCCCGTGAGGAGCGCATGGTCCGCGATAATGCGGATATCCTCGAACGCCTCGCCGCCGAAGAAGCCGCGCTCAATGCCGAAAACGCCGGCGCCGCCGAGCGCGAGGCCAGCACCCGCGCGGCTTTCGAGCAGGCGGCATCGACGCTTGCCTCGAGCGAGGTCAGGCTCGCCGCGCTGACCGCCGAACGGGCGGAGGCTGCCGCCTCGCGCAACCAGATCGAACGGACGCTGCGCGACACCGCTGAGCGCCGCGACCGCTTTGCCCGCCAGCTTGCCGATGTCGACCGCGAACTGTCGGAGATCGTCTCCAGGGTCGCCGGCCTGCCCGATCCCGCCGAGAAGCGGCTACTGGTCGATCAGGCGCTGGCGCTGCTCGAAAAGGCCGAGGCAGCCGCCATTGCCGCCGAACAGGCGGTCGCCGAGGCGCGTGCAGACGAAAGTGCTGCCCGCCCACCGGTTCAGGACACAAAGGCCGAGCTGGCGCGGATCGAAACCGAGGCCCGCACGCTGGCCAAGATCCTCAACGCCGCCAGCGGCGATCTATTTCCCTCGGTGCTGGAGCAGATCAGCGTCGAGCGTGGCTACGAGACGGCGCTGGGTGCCGCGCTTGGCGAAGATCTCGACGTGCCGCTCGACCGCAGTGCGCCGGTGCATTGGGGCCAGAGCGAAATCCAGCCTGCCGACGCCGCATTGCCCGAAGGCATAAGGAGCCTCGCCAGCGTTGTGCGTGCGCCGGCACAGCTGGCCCGCAGGCTGGCCCAGATCGGCATTGTCGAAGCCGCCGACGGAAGACGGCTGCAGACGCTGCTTGCTCCCGGTCAACGGCTGGTCAGCCGCGAAGGCGCGCTCTGGCGTTGGGACGGCTTCACCGCCAGCGCCGATGCCCCGACCGCCGCCGCGCAGCGGCTGGCGCAGAAAAACCGGCTGGCCGAGCTCGATGCCGAAGTAGTCCATGCCACGCGCGCCCTGCGCGAAGCTGAACAAGCCCTTGCCCGGGCCGAACAGGCGCGTGCCCAGGCGAGCGAGGCCGAACGCAACGCCCGACAGGCCGGACGCGATGCCCAGCACGGGCTCGATGCTGCCCGCAATACGCTGGCCGAGGCCGAAAGAGCCGGCGGCGAGCTGTCGAGCCGGCGTGCAGCACTTGACGAGGCGCGCGCACGCATTGTCGACAGCCATGAGGAAACGGCGGCGGCATTCGTCGAGGCGGAAATGCTGCTGCAGGACGCGCCCGATCTCGGCGATCTGCAATTGCAGCTCGAGCAGTCGGCGGCCAACGTCGCCCGCGACCGCGCCGCCCTTGCCGATGCGCGTGCCGTTCACGAGGGCCTGAGGCGGGAAGCCGAGGCACGTGCGCGTCGGCTCGATGCCATCGGCGCGGAACGGTGCAACTGGGTGGAGCGAGCCGAAAACGCCTCGACACAGATCGCGGTGCTCGGCGAACGCAAGGCGGAGGCCGAGGCCGAGCGCGAGCAACTGGCCGACGCCCCCGACGAGATCGACGCCAAGCGGCGCGCCCTGCTGTCGCAACTCGCCGAGGCCGAAAGCCTGCGCAAGGCGGCGGGCGACCGCTTGCAGGAAGCGGAGAACCGCCAGTCCGAGCTGGACAAGGCTGCGACTGCTGCCATCCAGTCGCTGGCCGAGGCGCGCGAATCCCGCGTTCGCGCCGAAGAGCGGCTGACCGCCGCCGACGAGCGTCGGCTGGAAGTCGAGGCGCGCATCCAGGAAACGCTGAACACGCCGCCGCATCTGGTGATCCGCCACACCGGCCTCGAACCCGACAGCCCGATGCCCGAAATGGCCGAGATCGAGCGTCAGCTCGACCGGCTGAAGGTCGAACGCGAACGGCTCGGTGCCGTCAATCTGCGCGCCGAGGAGGAGCAGAAGGAACTGTCGGACCGGCTGGAGACCATCGTCTCCGAGCGCGACGACATCATCGAGGCGATCCGCAAGCTGCGGCAGGCGATCCATAGCCTGAACCGCGAAGGCCGCGAGCGGCTGCTCGCCGCCTTCGAGGTGGTCAACGGCCATTTTCAACGGCTGTTTTCGCATCTGTTCGGCGGCGGCACCGCCGAGCTGCAACTGATCGAGTCCGACGATCCGCTCGAAGCGGGGCTCGAGATCCTGGCGCGTCCGCCCGGCAAGAAGCCGCAGACGATGACGCTGCTGTCCGGCGGCGAGCAGGCGTTGACGGCGATGTCGCTGATCTTCGCCGTGTTCCTGACCAACCCGGCGCCGATCTGCGTGCTCGACGAAGTCGACGCGCCGCTCGATGACCACAATGTCGAGCGTTTCTGCAATCTGATGGACGAAATGGCCGCAACCACCGAAACGCGCTTCGTCATCATCACACACAACCCGATCACCATGGCGCGCATGGACCGGCTGTTTGGGGTGACCATGGCCGAGCAAGGCGTCAGCCAACTGGTGTCGGTTGACCTGCAGGCGGCCGAAGCCATGCGCGAGGCAAGCTGACGCATCAGCTTAATGGTGGTCTCCACCTCGGCTTTCGACTATAGCACGACAAAATGGGCCGGATCTGCCGCTCCAGATACCGGCCCGGCTATGCGCGTGGAGAAGCTTGTTGCCTATACTTGTCACCGGAGCCGCGGGGTTCATTGGCAGCCACGTTTGCCACCATCTGCTCGACCGGGGAGAAGCGGTCGTCGGCGTCGACAACATGAACGACTATTACGACCTGGCGCTCAAAAAGGGGCGGCTTGCCGGCCTTCTGCCCCATAAGGATTTTTCGTTCCACCAGATCGATATTGCCGAACAGGGCGCGCTTGCAGCCGCTTTGGCCGGGCAAGGCATCGTTAGGATCGTGCACCTTGCCGCGCAGGCGGGCGTGCGCCACTCACTCGACAATCCGCGGCTCTATATCCGCTCCAATGTCATGGGCCACCTCGAAGTGCTCGAATTCTGTCGCGCCGAACCGGCATTCGAGCATCTGGTCTATGCCTCGTCGAGCTCGGTGTATGGCGGCAACCGCAGCGTGCCGTTCAGCGAAGCCGATCAGGTCGACAAGCCCGTTTCGCTTTACGCCGCCACCAAGAAAACCGATGAGTTGATGAGCCACACCTACGCCCATCTGTTCGGCATACCGCAGACCGGCCTGCGGTTTTTCACGGTCTACGGTCCCTGGGGCCGTCCCGACATGGCCTATTGGATGTTCACCCAGGCGATGCTCAAGGGCAAGCCGATCCGGGTCTTCAACAATGGCGAAATGTGGCGCGATTTCACCTACATAGACGATGTTGTGAAGGCGGTTGTCGCCGTGCTCGACAAGCCGCCGGCGGCTGACGTTCCGCCGAACAGGCTCTACAATGTCGGCAACAACCGGCCGGTGCGTCTGGGCGACTTCATCGACATTCTGGAAAGGCTGCTCAAGGTCAAGGCAATCCGCCACAACGAGCCGATGCAGGCGAGCGACGTCGAGAAGACCTACGCCGACATGACCGCGCTGGAGCGGGATTTCGGCTTCAGGCCTAGCGTTTCGATAGAGGACGGGCTGAAGAAGTTTGTCGACTGGTACCGGCCGTACTCGAAGCAGTGATTTGCACCGCTCGCCGTGATGCCTTCAAGCTGACATCTGAAGTGGGGCGCAAGTCGGTCCGCAAAAAGCATCATTTTGTCCTAACATCCTGTTAACCACATGCTCGCTGAAACGTATCCGATTAACCTTTGAGGCGCTTATGACCGCTATGTTTCGTGGCTTGCTGTTCAGTATGAGCTGTGTGGATGTGCGGATTCGGGGGCTATTTCGGTTCAGTCCGGGATGCGGAAGCTTTGCTTGCGCGCATGACGTCTGCGATCGCCCATCGCGGGCCGGATGAACAAGGGAAATTCGTAGCGCCCGAGGCTGGACTTGGGCATGCGCGGCTGTCGGTGATTGGGATTGGTGATGGCCAGCAGCCGATGTCCGACGAAACCGGCGATTTGACGGTTGCGTTCAACGGCGAGATCTTCAACTACGTGGAATTGCGCGAAGGGCTGCTGGCCAAGGGCCGACGCTTCCGCACGTCGAGCGACACAGAGGTTCTCCTGCAGCTGTATGACGAGATGGGCGAAGACTGTCTGTCGCTCCTGAACGGTGATTTCGCCTTCGCGATTTGGGATAACCGGCGGCGGCGGATGGTGCTTGCAAGAGACCGCATGGGTGTTCGGCCGCTGTTCTACACCAGCAAGGACGGGGTGCTCTACTTTGCGTCGGAGATAAAGGCCCTGCTGACGGTACCCGGCGTCTCGGCCGAAATCGATCCAATTGCACTCGACCAGATCTTTACGCTGTGGGCGCCGATCGCTCCACGCACGGCTTTCCGCAACATCCACGAGCTGGAGCCGGCAAGCGTGATGATCGCGACACAGGGGCAAGTCACGGTCAAACCATATTGGCACCTAGACTACCCGTATCCGGATAGGCCATCGAAGATCACCAATGAGGACGACGCGGCCGAGGAACTGCAGGCCCTGTTGACCGACGCGGTGAGGCTTCGGATGCGCGCCGACGTGCCGGTCGGTTCTTACCTTTCGGGCGGGCTCGATTCATCCCTCGTTTCGGCACTCGCGGCCGGCATGACTCCTCTTAAGCTGCAGACATTTTCCGTGACGTTCGACAGCGGCGAGCATGACGAAAGCGCCTTCCAGACCGAAATGGCGTCAGCACTTGGCACACGCCATCGAACCATTGCGTGTCGTGCCGGCGATATCGCCGGTGCGTTTCCCGAAGTCATCCGCTTTACCGAGCGGCCGATCATCCGCACGGCCCCAGCCCCCCTCTATCAACTGTCCGGCCTCGTTCGCCAGGCCGGTTTGAAAGTAGTGCTGACAGGCGAAGGCGCCGACGAGGTCTTTGCCGGCTATGATGTCTTCAAGGAAGCGCGGGTTCGCCGTTTCTGCGCGCGACAGCCGGCATCGCGCATAAGGCCACAACTGTTCCGCAAGCTTTATCCCTATCTGCCGGGCCTGCAACAGCAGTCCGTGGAGTACCTGGCTGCGTTCTTCGGAACCGGCAGCGCTGCCCTGGACGATCCGCTGTTCTCGCATCGGCCGCGTTTCAAGACCACATCAGCGGCGAAGATGTTCTTTTCCGGTGACCTGCGCGCGACATTGAAGGGGTATGACGCAGCCGAGGACCTGGCCAGCCGGTTGCCTGAGGCGTTTTCCCGGTGGCATCCGCTGCATCAGGCGCAATATCTAGAAACCCGCTTCCTCCTGCCGGGCTACATCCTCTCCAGCCAGGGCGATCGCATGGCCATGGCGCACGGTATCGAAGGGCGGTTCCCCTTCCTTGACCATCGCTTGGTGGAGTTTGCGGCAAGACTTCCGCCGGAGATGAAGCTGAAGGGACTGGTGGAAAAACACATATTGCGCAAAGCTGCCAAGCACCTGCTTCCGACGGCCATCCGCGAGCGCACCAAACAGCCTTACCGGGCGCCGGAAGCCCGCTCCTTCGTGGGAGCCGGAGAATTGGACTACGTACGCGACTCGCTGAGCGAGGCGAGTATCGCCTCCGGAGGACTATTCAACGCCAAGGCGGTGGCGAACCTGCACGAGAAATGCCGCTTGCAGCCAGCGTCCGGATTCCGCGACAATGCGGCTTTCGTCGGCATTTTGTCGGCGCAACTGTGGCAGAAGATTTTCACCGGCGAAAAGGTCGGTGAAGCACGAGCGGCCTGAGAAATCGAGGGAATGAAAAATCATGGTAGCAATCAAGGACAAGGTCAAAACCTTTATCGTCGACAACTTCCTGTTCGGCGACACGTCCTACGAGCTTGCAGACACCGCATCACTGATCGAGAACGGCATCATCGACTCGACGGCCGTGTTGGAGCTAGTGGCATTCATAGAGGATGATTTTGGCATAGCGATGGTCGATGCCGACATCGTACCGGCCAATCTGGATTCGATTGACCGTATCTCAGCCTTCGTCAAGGCAAAAGCAGAAGCGCTGGCAGCATAGGCGCCATCGGTGAGGAGCGTCCGTGCGGATCGAACATTTTCTGACGGCGAAGGCCGCTGCCCATCCAGCCAAAACGGCATTGATCACCGAGCACAAAAGGCTGTGCTACAAAGAGCTGGACGATCTCTCGAGCCGCTTGGCCGCCGCCCTTTTTTTGAATGGCGTCAGGCGCGACGACCGGGTGCTGATCTTCATGGACAATTGCTGGGAGGCTGCGGTTTCGATTTTCGCAGTTCTTAAAGCAGGCGCGACTTTCAGTCCGATCAACGCATCCACCAAGGCCGAAAAGCTAGCCTACATCATCGCCGATTGCGATGCCGCCGCGATCCTCACGCAAGCAAGACTGATGCCCGTGGTCGCCGAGGCGTCCGGATCCTCCGGCGAGACGTCCTCCGGCAAGACCGGCATCTTCGTGGCTTCCACCGTTGCTGCCGATAGCCAATGCCCGGCAGGGGCCACATCCCTGGCGGAGTGCTTGACGGTCCAAGTCAGGGAGATTGACCATCGCGGCGTTGACGTCGATCTTGCGATGTTGATCTACACCTCGGGCTCGACCGGCCGGCCCAAGGGTGTGATGATGACGCACCGCAATTGCGACGCGGCGGCCGACTCCATCACCAACTACCTGCGCAACTCGCCCGACGACATCATCTTGAATGTTCTGCCCCTCGCTTTCGACTACGGCCTCTATCAATTGCTGATGGCCGTCAGGCTCGGCGCCACGCTCGTGCTCGAGAAGTCCTTCGCTTTTCCCCAGGCGGTCTTTGAACGCATCCGCCAGGAAGGCGTCACCGGGCTTCCGCTCGTGCCCACGATGGCAGCGATGATCCTGCAGTTGAGGGACCTGGCGCCGGGCTTCCTGCCCAGCCTTCGCTATATTTCCAACACGGCGGCTGCCTTGCCGCCGCCTCACATAGAACGCCTTCGGTTCCTTTTCCCCGGTGTCAGGCTCTATTCGATGTATGGCCTGACGGAATGCAAGCGCTGCACCTATCTGCCGCCCGAGGAGCTCGACCGCCGGCCGGGCTCGGTCGGAATAGCCATTCCGAACACCGAAGCCTTTGTCGTCGACGACGAGGGGCAACGGGTGCCGCCGGGCGTAGCGGGTGAGCTGGTCATTCGCGGGCCGCACGTCATGCAGGGTTATTGGCGAAACGAAGCTGCGACGGCACGAGCCCTGCGCCGGGGTCCGAACCCTTGGGAGAAGGTTCTCTACACCGGCGATCTTTTCAGGGCCGATGAGGAAGGCTTTCTTTATTTCGTCGGCCGCAAGGACGACATCATAAAGTCGCGGGGAGAGAAGGTGGCGCCCAAGGAAGTGGAAGCCGTGCTTCACGCTCATCCGGGCATCGCGGAAGCGGTGGTTGTCGGTGTGCCGGATCCCGTGCTCGGGCATGCGATCGGCGCAGTTATAGTACGGTCCGACCCGGCGCTTACCGAAAAGGATATCATACGTCACTGTGCACGCCACCTTGAGGACTTCATGGTCCCCAAGGTCGTCGAGTTCCGCCGCGAGCTGCCGAAGACCGATACCGGCAAGGTCAGCCGTCGGCTTGCGGCAGAAACCATGGAGGCCGCGCAATGAATGTTCGCCCGACCGAGGATGCGCGGACCTTTCTGGCGCAGGCTCTGGCAATCGACCTGATCACCGAAACGGACCGTATCGTAACGGCCTTGCGCCAGCAGTTGCGCGGGCTTCGCAAGCGGGGCCTTGTGCTCGGTCTTTCGGGCGGGATCGATTCGAGCGTGTCGGTCGCGTTGGCGGTACGAGCCGTTGGCCCCAAGAATGTGCTTTGCCTGTTCATGCCGGAAAGCGATTCCGATCCTGAAAGTCTGCGGCTCGGCCGCCTCGTCGCCGAAACTTTCGGTGTCGAGGCTGTGACGGAGGATATCGGGCCGATCCTGCGCGCAATGGGCTGCTACAGGCGTCGCGACGCCTTCATCCGCGAATTGGTCCCGGAATACGGCGAAGGCTGGGCTTCGAAGATCGTGATCGCGAACGCCCTTGAGGGCGGGGGCTACAATATCTCGTCCCTGGTGGTGCAAGACCCGGAGGGCAAGCAGACGAAACGGAGAATGCCGCTGCCTGTCTATCTCGGCGTCGTCGCCGCTACCAATATGAAGCAGCGCACCCGCAAGCAGATTGAATACTATCATGCGGATCGCCTGAACTTCGCCGTTCTTGGAACCCCGAACCGGCTGGAATACGATCAGGGTTTCTTCGTGAAGAACGGTGACGGCGCCGCGGACGTCAAGCCGATTGCCCACCTCTATAAAACACAGGTCTATGCGCTTGCGGCCCATCTCGGTATTCCGGAAGAAATCCGCAACCGGCCTCCGACCACCGATACCTACTCGCTGGCGCAGACCCAGGAGGAGTTCTACTTCTCGCTTCCCTATGACCGTATGGATCTTTGCCTTTACGGTCTCAACAACGGCGTGGCGGCTGAGGTGGTGGGGCAGGCGGCGGGGTTGGCCGCCTCACAAGTGGAACACGTCTGGGCCGATATCATCGCCAAACGCAAGGCGACGCGTTATCTGCACATGCGTCCGCAACTCGTCGAGGAAGTCGAAGAACTCGGTACCTGACCTGCTTCGAGACCGGCCACGTCCCAGGCCGCCGTCATGGCCGAGATGGGCGGGAAGTTGCCGTTCGTCTCATCTGCGAGAACGAGCACGTTGCGCCATATCCGGACCCATGCCAGTGATGCCGTGAATGTTAAGTCTCGGCTCCGATGCCGACGTTCCGCCCGAGTTCGAAGACTGACCGCGACCGTTCTGCGGCCTTCGCATCGACAGCGCCAATGAGCGGCGTCCCACATCCCACTCCTTGTGTCCATTGGGAGGGGTCGTTGTGGACCAAGCCCTACTACCCAGGCTTGTGACGAAGCCGATCCAGCGCGTCTCGAAGTGCATTGGCGGCATCGCCACGCTCGTCAGGGGACATCAGCTCCGGTTCAAGTTCCAACCTGAAGTGCGGCAGCTCGGTCCGAACAGCACGACGAGCGGCCGCCAAATTGGCCTTCAGATCGATGACGCGGTAGGTGGCGACGGGATAGGCGATCCCCTTGACCTGGACTTGCCCCAGTTCTTCACAGTCGATTGCGTCCTTCACTTGCGCAAACGTCTCGTAGGAAATGAGGATTGTCCCCGGCGGCGCCTCCTGCTCCAGGCGCGAGGCGAGATTCACGGCGCCGCCGATTATCGTGTAGTCCATCCGGTCCTCGCTGCCGAAGTTACCGACGGTGCAGTAGTCGGTATGGATGCCGATGCGACAGCGCAGCGGTGTTTCGATCCCCATGTCCCGCCAGACTTCGGCAAGCTCGCTAATCCGCTTTTGCATTGCAAGTGCCATCTGCGCGCAAGCCAGCGCGTCCTCCTTGACGCCGCGAGTCTCGGGATCGCCGAAAAACATCAGGATCGCGTCGCCGACATATTTGTCGATCGTAGCGCCGTGATCCGAAGCAATTTTCGACATTTCCGTCAGATAGTGATTGAGGAGTTGGGTGAGATCCTCGGATTCCATTTTGTCAGTGGTCTCGGTAAAGCCCGCGATATCGGAGAAGCATATTGTCAGTTTCTTCCGCTGGCTGGCGATCCTGACCTCCTGGCGGCCGGTGAATATCGAGCGATACACTTGGGGCGCCAGATACTTCGCCAGCTTGCTGGAAAGCGCCTCCAGAACCACGGATTTCTCAGCGAGGTTCTCCTCCCTTTGCTTCAGCTCAGTGATGTCCGAATAGACGGCGACCGTGCCGCCGGCGCTGATCCGCCGCTCGCTGATCATGACCCATCGCCCGTCGCCTCGCCGCTGCACCCAAGGTTCGCCAGGGTTGCGGTGCCGCGAGAGGCGCTCGGCGACCCACTCCTCGACCCGCCCCTCGGCGTCCCTGATGTAGCCGCGCTCAGCGGATCGGCGAATGATTTGCTCGAATGTCGTGCCGGGCGTCAGTTCGGTCTCAAGACCGGTGTAGAGCAATTCGCGGTAGCGGCTGTTGCTGAGGACGAGCCGGTCCTCCCCGTCGTACAGAGCGAATCCTTCGGAGATGCTTTCGATGGCATCGATGAGCCGCTGACGAGCTTCCGCAACGTCGCGCAGGTTCTTTTCCTCGACCTCGACGGCAGTATCCCGGAAAAGTCTCAGCGCTTCGGCCATGCGCCCGATTTCGTCGCTGCCCGCGGCTGGCAGCGGCGCACGAAGGTTGCCCCCCGCAATCGCGAGCATGCCCTGGCTCACGGCCCCCAGTCGGGCGAGGAGGCTGCGGTCGACATAGAGCCAGACAACCAGAACCGAACTCAGGAGGCTGAGGAAGGCGGAGCCGAGCACAACCGCGGTGCCGTAGCGCTGGACGAGCGCGGCTTCGCGACCGGACGCAGCGATCTCCTGGTCTGCCGTGGCGACCAGGCGATCGACGCCAGCGGTGAGATTGCGCGACAGTCGATTGTTCTCGGCCAGAAGCCTTTCGCCCTGTGCCAGGACAGCAAACTCGTCCTCCCGCGCCTTGGGGATGCTGTCCTCGCCGTCGGTCAAGCCCTTGAACTCATCGACACGCTGCCGAAAGCGGGTCCGCAGCTTTTCGTCGATCTCCGTGGAAACCTTTTCAAGAGCAGTGAGCGAACGGCGTAGCGGAAAAAGGATCAACGCCAGGTCGCCCGGCGTCGGCGCGTTCGCGACCTTCACCAGCGCGTCGTTGACTGCCGAGATCTCCAGCTGCGCCTTCTGCTGGGGGATGTAGGCCGCAATCGCCTGGACCAGGTCGGCCATCGCCGCTGCGCGTCGATCGGGCGACAGCGACGTGTCGGCCGCGACCGCCCGCCATTGCGGCAGCCTGGAATCCATCACTAGGATGCCGGTGGCGACAAGGCGCTGGCTTCCGGTTGTCGTCGCGGCGAGGCGGTTCAGGAGCTCCTCCTTGCGGGCGACCACGTCGAGCCGGGCGACAACAAGAGAGTCGAGCTCCTTCAGGTTGCGCCTCAGAACAATCGCGGCTTCCTCAATCTCGGCCAAAGGCACTGTGCCCAACGTGGCATCCCGGAGGTCCGTGCGCAGGGCCTCGAGGCGGGACATCTCGAGCGCGACGGCAGCCGAGACCTCGCTGTGCTGAGCCCTGCTTGTCGCTGCCAGCACCGATGGCGCGGCAGCAGCGACCCGTTCGGCCTGGCGCGACAGCTGGAGGGAGGCGAGCGCCGACGGCACTCGATCCGTGGTAATTCGGTCCACGACGTCGCCAACCTGGAGGAAGGCATAAAGCGCCGCAGCCGTTGCCAGCACCGCAAGGGCGCTGATCCCGAAAAAGGCGAGCAACAGCCGGCCACGTATGCCGAGGCGTTCAAGCATCTCGGCGAGTCGGAACAGTCCGGCCACACTGGTCTGCATCAGACTAGACATCTCAGCCGGCACGCCGGCGATCAGCGAACCCTATTCAACCGGCACGTACTCTCCGCCGCGCCAGACGTACCAAACCCAGCTCTGCTTCGTGAGGTCGCCCTTGTCGTCGAAATCGACCCGGCCGATCACGGTGTCGAATTCCTGTTCGTGCAGTGCCGCAATGACGGCCTTCGGCTCCAGCGAACCTGCCTTCGAGACCGCCTGGGCCCAAACCTGGACCGCGCAGTAGCTCAACAGCGTGTAGCCCGCGGGTTCGAAATTCTCCGCACGGAACTGCTCAACGATCGCGGCCGCTTCGGGGCTTCGCCTCGCGTCCGCCGGGAACGTGAAGAGGGTCCCCTCCGCCGCGGGGCCGGCGATCAGGGCAAATTCCTCGGTCGCCAAAGCATCTCCGGATATGAGCTGAACCGTGTAGCCACTGTCGTGTGCAGCGCGAGCAATCAGCGCAACCTCGGCATGATACCCACCCACATATAAGGCGGAGACGCCGGCGGTCCGCAACGTAGCGACCTCGGCCGAATAGTCGTCCTTCCCGGGAATGTATGCGTCGTAAACGGCCTCAGTCACGCCCCGCTTGTGCAGCTGCTTCCTGGTCTCGTCGGCGAGACCCTTCCCATAGGTCGAGTTGTCGTGGAGGATCGCAATCTTCTTGTTGCCCCAGCGATCGGCAAGGTAGTTGCCAGCGATGAAACCTTGCGCGTCGTCGCGGCCAATGGTGCGAAAGACATTGGCACGGCCCTGTTCGGTCAGCTGCGGATTGGTCGAGCCTGGGGATATCTCAACGACGCCCGCCTCCTCGTACACTTTTGATGCGGGGATCGAGGCCCCGGAGCAATAATGCCCGACGACGAGCACGACCCCGTCAGCCACCAGCTTCTTGGCGGCCGCCACAGCTTGCTCGGGATCGCAGAAGTCGTCGACCGAGATGAGCCTCACCTTCTGGCCGAGCACGCCGCCCGCCGTGTTGACGTCGGCCACTGCCATCTCCGCGCCGCGCTGTCCCTGCTCGCCGATCCAGGCGAGCCGTCCCGTCATCGCAGCCGAGACGCCGATCAGCACCTCCGCCCGTGCGGAGCTGAACACGGCCGCGAGAACCAAGATCAGTATGGCGATGATGCGGTGCATGTGTGCACCCCCTTAACTGTAGCTTACGCCAATCCCGTCAAAGCCGACAGCCCCTTCGGCAAGCGCGACTGTCTCGGGCTGCTATTGCAGCGCACACCCAATTTGGCGAAGCAAGCATACACTGGAATGGCGTGTCATAACTTCGTTCGCTGAGGTCGGAATCGCGCGCCAAATCCGGACGTTACCACTGACCGGAGTGAGCGTCGTGATTGGGTCACGGAGCGTCATGCGACGCTCCCAACTGGATGACGGCAAAGGGTCGAACTCGGTCGTTCAGAGTGATTGGGTTTTGACCCAAGCACTCTGCAGCCAAGTGGAAACGCGCCTAAAATAAATAGTTAGAGCGGGATGCCCGCTTCAACTTGAACGCATCCCGCTCTAGCTGAAGCGGCTCCCGATAAGCCGGCTCCACTGCTCGCCCGCAAGGCCGTTCAGGAAGACTTGCGAGTTCTTCATCGCGTCCAAAAGCTCTGGATCGCGTGAATGTACCACCGTTGAGGCAACGGTCAGGAAAGCAATGCGTCGTCCAAGCATCGCCTCCAGAAGTGCAGGTTGAATACGTCCGCGCAGGCCGCTGACGCCGCGCGCGGCGGCGTGATCGATCAGGCAGTCAATCACCGGGCCCGCCTGGCCGGGGAGGGCGAAGATCTGCAGCACGCGACCAATTTCATACTTCCGTGCGTAGTAGGCGAAAGCGCCGACATTGGTGCCGACTGGCGACGTCACACAAACGTAGACAAGCTCCCCCAGATCCGGCTTTTGTGCCGCATCTGTCAGGATGTGGTCGAGTTGATCTTCCGTCCAGTCAGGCCGCAGGGCGAATTGAGCGGTAAACGGTTCGATGAGCCTGGCAAATGCATGGCTGTCGATTTCGGATGTACGAAATGTTCCGTGGCCTGCCCCGTCCACCGCCACACCCGACCAACGTCGTTCGCTGGACGTCATCCTTCTGCAGTAAAATCGGTCGACTGCACGCGCCAGCGGATTGAGCATTCGCGCAAGCGCCATGCGATTGGCGGAAAGGCTGAGCATGAAGGCCGCGGGGCGCATCACACGGACCCAGTCAAGGCTGTATTGCGGCAGGACCACGCCGCGCAGCCGGGTCCACAATTTCACGGAAATATCGTTGGCCGTCTCGCTGAAGGAGATGTCCTGCGGACCATCCAGGTAAGCTTTCAGCAAGCGGGCGCCGGCCAGCGGGTCGTGCTCATGGTCCTCGACCATGAGCGAGCTACAGATGGCCGCGCGTAGTTGTCGGCCGTTGAACGTCATCGGCAGGACGTGGACGCCGACAAATCCGGAGACGCGACCGGCGTCGTTGACATGGACAAGCGACCGGAGGTTGTCTGCGCAACCGGGCGCATCCAGATAAAACCGTTGCATGTATTCCACGAGAGAGGCCGGCGCTTCGGTCCTCTCCTTCAACAGCACGCGCTGAAACATGTTCGCAACTGCCGGGAGGTCGGCGCCTTGCAAGGCGCGAATGACGCTCAAGCCCGGCTCCCGCCACCAAAGTCCCATCCACCGAGCTTCCGGGCCAAGGCGACGCGAGGCACGAGAACATCGGGCGCGCGTTCCAACTCGACGCCCATGAAGCCGTGCAACCTCGGCCAGTTGGCATCGCCCCGGTGACCGAACGGAGTGCTGAATTGCTGCGGCAAGGTGGAACCCTTTGCTTGACCGACGAAAACCGGCGTCATTGCTGCTAGCAGATTCAGGTAAACCGATATTAAAGTCGTTGCTTTGAATGGTAGCGAACCGGGTTTGTCCGGGCCCCATAGCTGGACATCAGCAATTTTGGTTCCTGGCGGACTCTAAACGACCAGCGGCATGAGTTGCGTGCTGCGCGCCGAACCGTTTCGGCTGGCCAAAGTTTCGCGTGGCGGCTCTTGACTGGGAGCGCGGGCGTAATACGGTGAGGACAAATACCGGCTCCGACCGCCGGGCGGCAAGAATGCCTCGTATGCCTCGCCCTGCGGCGGTGGCTGCGGGGCATTGTCATTTTTGAGGCATTGCTTGAAACGGCATATCGACATCGGCATTCTCTATTCGCGGTCCGGCAACTACCGGCTGGTGTCCGAATCCTGCCGTGCGGGTGCGATGAACGCCATCGCCGACGTCAACGGCGATCTCGCTATCCCATTCGAATTCATCCCGATCGAGCGCGACCCGCAGGGCAACATCGATCGCTATGCAAGCGGCTGCGCGGACATTCTCGCCAACAGCGGCGCGCGTCACATCATTGGCTGCGTCACCTCGTGGAGCCGCAAGGAGGTCATTCCAATCCTGGAAAGGGCAGGCGGCACGCTGTGGTACGCCTGCCCGTACGAGGGCTTCGAAGCCAACGAGCATGTCGTCTACACACACGCCTGCCCCAATCAGCATCTCGTACCGCTGCTCGCCTATGTCGTGCCTCGTTTCGGCGCCGATGGCTTCCTGCTCGGTTCCAACTACATCTGGGGCTGGGAGACCAACCGCGTGGCGCGCGACCTGATTGCGGACGCTGGCGGCAAGGTGCTGGGCGAACGCTATCTGCCGCTCGGCGAGGTCGATGTTGCGCGGCTGATCGCGGAGATACAGGCGACGAGACCTGATTTCATTCTGAACAATCTCATCGGCCCTTCTTCTTATGCCTTCATCGCTGCCTATGCGGAGCTTGGCCGGCGCGACCCGCATTTCAGGCCGGAGCGTTGCCCGATCCTGTCCTGCAATCTCACGGAATGCGAATTGCCGGCGCTCAACGGGGCAGGCGATGGCCACCTTTCCGTTGGGCCCTATTTTCACGACATCTCGGGGGCGGATCGCGGTGCGGTTCCAGTGCCTTCCGTCATGCCGGCCTCATCCTTCGAGGCGGCGGCTTATGCCTCGGTGCGCATGCTCGCCGAGATCCTCACCCTTAACCCCGGTGCACAATGGACGGACCTTCCCAAGGTCTTTTCCGAAACATCATTTCGAACGCCGCTGGGCGACATCGCCATCGACCAGCAAACCCAGCATGCTACCTTGCCGGTGCTAATCGGACGTATCGATGGAACATCGTTCAAAACGGTCACACTGACGAAGGGCGTGGCACCCGATCCCTACCTTTCCCGCTATGACCGGACGGAGACGTTCGGGCGGCCACGCCTGCGGGTGGTGTCGTGAGCAAGATGGCGCGTATCCCGAACCTTGGAGGCGCCAGGGCTTTTGTCCTGCATCGTCCACATCCGACCGTGCAGGCGATCACAAGGCAATTGTCGGCCATCGGCCTTGAGGCGATTGGCTTCTGGCCGGAACTGCCGGCCGAAGCCTTGGCGGCGGACTTCGTCTTCTTCGACGTCGATCTCGGCTTTGACGAGCAATTTCCGTGGAAGCCGGGCGAGGCGCCGATGCCGCTGATAGCACTGATCGGCTCCGAGGCGCCGGGGCGCGTCGAATGGGCATTGTCGCACAAGGCCGATGCGCAGTTGCTGAAACCGGTCGGCAATGCCGGCGTCTATAGCGCACTTTTAATCGCAAGGCAGAGTTTCGAGGCGCGCAAGCTTCTGGCCAGCGAGATTGCCTCGCTTCGTCAGCGGGTCGCGGAGCGCCAGACCATCGTACGCGCGGTAGAGGTCTTGTCGAAGGGCGCCGAGGACGGCCGTGCCTATGCGCAGCTCCGCTCGCTGGCGATGAGCTGGCAAATCAGTGTCGAGGAAGCCGCGCGCAGGATCGTGGCGATGACACAAGAAGAAGGCGACGATGACCAATCCGATCGCGCCTGAGCTTTCGGCCGCCGGGCGTATGCCAGCCAAGCCTCGCGCCGGCGTCTGGCGACGTCTGCTAAAACGGCCTCTCGCTTTGCTCGGCCTCGGGATTATTGCCGTTGTCTTGGCCGGCGCCATTCTTGCACCGTGGCTGACAGGCTACGATCCAAACGAGCAGATGTTCGACGGGCTCACGCTTGAAGGCGCGCCACTGCCGCCGGGAGCCCAGTTCTGGCTGGGCACCGACCTGCTTGGCCGCGACCTGCTGACCCGTCTCCTATTCGGCGCGCGCACGTCGCTGATCATCGGCATCGTCGCCAATGGCGTGGCGCTTCTGATCGGCACGCTGGTCGGCATCACCGCCGGCTATTTCCGCGGCTGGATCGGCAGCGCGCTTATGCGCTTCACCGATTTGATGATGGCTTTCCCGGCGCTGCTGCTCGCCATCTGCCTGGCGGCGGTGCTCCAGCCGAGCCTGTGGATCGTCGCCATGGTGATCGCATTGGTGAACTGGGTGCAGACCGCCCGCGTCATCTACACCGAGACAAGTTCGCTCTCCGAACGCGAGTTCATCGATGCCGAGCGCACCATCGGCGCTAGCGCTCCACGCATCCTGTTCCGCCATATCCTGCCACATCTTTTGCCGACGATCATCGTCTGGGGCACGCTCGGTATTTCGACCACGGTGCTGCTCGAAGCGACGCTCAGCTATCTCGGCATCGGCGTGCAACCGCCGACCGCGTCATGGGGCAACATCATCTTCGAGAACCAGACCTATTTCCAGGCCGCGCCCTGGCTGGTCTTCTTTCCCGGTGCGGCGATCCTGGCACTGGCGCTGGCCTTCAACCTGATCGGTGACGCACTGCGCGACATCCTCGATCCGACGCAAAGGGGGCGGGCATGATCGCCTATCTCGGCCGCCGCGTTGTCCAGTCGGTGCTCATCTTGCTCGGCGTCTCTCTGATCACCTTTGCGCTGCTCTACCTGCTGCCCGCCGATCCCGTCCGCCAGATCGCCGGCCGCAGCGCCACACCCGAGACGGTCGAAAACATCCGCCGGCAGCTCGGCCTCGACCAGCCCTTCGTCGTCCAGTATTGGCACTATCTGACCAGCCTTCTCAGCGGCGATCTGGGGCGCTCCTACATTCAGCGCTCGGAGGTCACGGAGCTTATCGTCTCGCGGCTGCCGGCAAGCCTGCTGCTGATGGTCGGCGCCATTGCCTGCGAAGTCGTGATCGGGCTGACGATGGGCCTCATCGCCGCCGTCAAGCGTGGCACCGCCACCGACCAGTCGCTGATGGTCGCCTCCTTCGTTGGCGTCTCGGCGCCGCAATTCGTCGTCGGCCTGATGCTGCTTTATGTGTTCGCGGTGCGGCTCGGCTGGTTCCCGATCGGCGGTTACGGCACCTGGCGTCATCTGGTGCTGCCGTCGCTGACCATGGGAATTCTCGGCGCCGGCTGGTACGCCCGCATGATGCGCTCGTCGATGATCGACGTGCTGCGCCAGGACTACGTGCGTACCGCGCGTGCCAAGGGTCTTGCACGCAGCGCCATTATCCTCCGGCACGCGCTGCCCAACGCCATCCTGCCGGTCATCGCCATGATCGGCATCGATATCGGCATCTTCATGGGCGGCATCGTGGTTGTCGAAAGCGTGTTCGGCTGGCCAGGCATCGGCCAGCTAGCCTGGCAGGCCATTCAGCGCATCGACATTCCGATCATCATGGGGGTCACCCTGGTTTCGGCCTTTGCCATCGTGCTCGGCAATCTCCTGGCCGACACTGTCGCACCGTTCATCGATCCACGCATCAAGCTCAGATGAAAACCAAGAAAACCAGAGAAAGGGAACATGACATGAGAAAATATCTAATATCGACCGTGGCGGCATCGGCGCTTGCGCTGGTGCTTGGCATGACAAGCGTACGTGCCGAAGACGCCGTCGATCCGAATGCCAAGCAGGGCGGCGCGATCACCATCACCTACAAGGACGACGTCGCCACGCTCGATCCGGCCATCGGCTATGACTGGCAGAACTGGTCGATGATCAAGAGCCTGTTCGACGGGCTGATGGACTACGAGCCGGGCACCACCAACCTGCGGCCCGACCTTGCCGAGAGCTACGAGATTGCGCCCGACGGCAAGACCTTCACCTTCAAGCTGCGCCACGGAGTGAAGTTCCACAATGGCCGCGAGATGACCGCCGACGACGTGAAATATTCGCTCGACCGGGTCACCAATCCAAAGACACAGAGCCCGGGTGCCGGTTTCTTCGGCTCGATCAAAGGCTATGACAACGTCGCTGCCGGCAAGGCGGAGAGCCTGGCGGGCATAACCGTCGTCGATCCCTACACGATCAAGTTCGAGCTGACCCGGCCCGACGCCACCTTCCTGCATGTCATGGCGATCAACTTCTCGCATGTGGTGCCGAAGGAAGAAGTCGAAAAATACGGCGCAGACTTCGGCAAACATCCGGTCGGAACCGGCGCCTTCAAGCTCGCCGAATGGACGCTCGGCCAGCGCGTCGTATTCGAGCGCAACCCGGATTACTGGCACGAGGGTCTGCCGCATCTCGACAAGATCACCTTTGAGATCGGCCAGGAGCCGATCGTGGCGCTGCTGCGGCTCCAGAAAGGCGAGATCGACGTTCCCGGCGACGGCATTCCGCCGGCGAAATTCCAGGAGGTGATGGCCGATCCCGAGCAGAAGGCCCGTGTTGTCGAGGGCGGCCAGTTACACACCGGCTATATCACCATGAATACCACCATGGCGCCCTTCGACAACGTGAAGGTGCGGCAGGCGGTCAACATGGCGATCAACAAGGACCGCATCGTCCAGCTGATCAACAACCGTGCGGTGCCGGCCAATCAGCCGTTGCCGCCGTCGATGCCTGGCTATGACAAGGAATTCAAGGGCTATCCCTATGACGTGGCCAAGGCCAAGGCCTTGCTTGCCGAGGCCGGGCATCCCGACGGATTTGACACGCAGCTGTTTGCCATGAACACCGATCCCAACCCGCGCATCGCGCAGGCCATTCAGCAGGATCTGGCGGCGGTCGGCATCAAGGCCAGCATCCAGTCGCTCGCGCAGGCCAACGTCATCGCCGCCGGCGGCGACAAGGCCGGTGCGCCGATGATCTGGTCCGGCGGCATGGCCTGGATCGCCGACTTCCCCGATCCGTCGAACTTCTACGGCCCGATCCTCGGCTGTGCTGGTGCCGTCCCGGGCGGCTGGAACTGGTCGTGGTATTGCAACAAGGCGCTCGACGCCAAGGCGGCCGAAGCCGACTCCATCGTCGACCCGGCCAGGGCTGGCGAACGCGCCAAGATGTGGAGCGAGATCTACGGCAAGATCATGGAAGACGCGCCCTGGGCACCGGTCTTCAACGAGCAGCGTTTCACCATGAAATCAACCCGCATGGGTGGCGCCGACAACCTCTATGTCGACCCGGTCCACATCCCGATCAACTACGACAATGTGTATGTGACCGATGTGCAATAACTGCGACTACACCATCCACGGGCGCCACCATCATTTCGGCTGGGACAATTCCTTTGTCCCGGCCGAACGGGTGGCGCCAGGGGCGACGATCGAGTTCCAGTGCTTGGACTCGTCCGGCGGGCAGCTGACGATGGAGAGCACCATCGACGACGTTGCTTTGCTCGACTTTGCCAAGGTGAACCCGGTCACTGGGCCAATCTATGTCGACGGGGCAGAACCGGGCGATGCCCTGAAAATCACCATCGAGGCGTTCAAGCCATCAGGCTTCGGTTGGACGGCGAACATCCCGGGATTCGGTCTGCTGGCGAATGACTTCTCCCAACCGGCACTGAATATCTGGAAGTACGACGCCGCCTCGCTCGAACCGGCGCTGTTCGGCAAGAGCGGCCGGGTGCCGCTCAAGCCCTTCGCCGGCACCATCGGCAATGCCCCGGCTGAGCCGGGTCTGCATTCGGTGGTTCCGCCGCGGCGCGTGGGCGGCAACCTGGATATCCGCGATCTCGCCGCCGGCACGGTGCTCTACCTGCCCGTAGAGGTCGCGGGCGCGTTGTTCTCGGTCGGCGACACGCACGCCGCGCAAGGCGATGGCGAGGTCTGCGGCACGGCGATCGAGAGCCCCATGAACGCCGTGCTGACGCTCGATCTGGTCAAGGATGCCCGGCTGCGGACGCCGCGTTTCACAACGCCCGGTCCGGTGTCGCGGCATCTCGACGCCAAGGGCTACGAGGTGACAACCGGTATCGGGCCGGATCTGATGGACGGCGCCAGGAGTGCCGTTTCCCAGATGATCGACCTGCTCTCCGGCCGCTACGGCATGGATCCGGTAGATGCCTATATGCTCGTCTCGGTTTGCGGTGACCTGCGCATCAGCGAGATCGTCGACATGCCCAACTGGGTGGTTTCGTTCTACTTCCCCCGCTGCGTCTTTGAATGAAGGTGGAGGACATCAAACGATCCAGGCAGGCCGCCGCGGAGAGTGGCTCTCTCAGGCCGGTACTCAGCGTCTCAGGCCTGAGCGTCGCCGTGCGCGGCGAGGAGGGCGAGCGCGACGTCGTTTCCGACCTGACATTCGGCCTGACGCGCGGCGAAACGCTTTGCATCGCCGGCGAGTCCGGTTCCGGCAAGTCGATGACGGCGCTGGCCATCATGGGCTTGCTGCCGCAGCCGGCGGCACGCATCGGATCAGGCTCCATCCGGCTCGGCGATCAGGACCTCGCGGCTCTCAGCGAGAGCGGCATGCGCCGCATCCGCGGCGACCGTATTGCCATGATCTTTCAGGAACCGATGACATCGCTCAATCCGGTGCTGTCCATCGGCCGTCAGCTCACGGAGGCGATCGATGCACACACCTCGATGTCGCGCTCCAACTCGCGGCTGAGGGCGCTCGAGGCGCTGAAGGCAGTCCGAATTCCGGATGCCGAACGGCGGCTCGAGCACTATCCGCACGAACTCTCAGGCGGCATGCGCCAGCGCGTGATGATTGCCATGGCTCTGGCCCTGAACCCGGACGTGCTGATCGCCGATGAGCCGACGACCGCCCTCGATGTCACGGTTCAGGGTGAGGTGCTGGAACTGCTGCGCGACCTGCAGCGCGAGCACGGCACCAGTGTTATCCTGATCACGCACGACATGGGCGTCGTCGCCGAGATGGCGGACCGCGTCATTATCATGCGTGACGGACGGATGGTCGAGCAGGGCAGCGCGGCTGACATCTTCAATCGCCCGCAGGCCGACTATACACGCGAGCTTCTGGCCGCCGTGCCGCGCATTGGCGGCGGACGGACCGTCGAAGAACGACAAGACGCCGCCAACATGCCGGCCGAGCTTGTATCTGTCAGCGATCTTCACGTCCGCTTCGACCTGCACGGCGGCTTCTTCGGCCGCGTTGACCGCAGGGTGCACGCGGTCGAAGGCGTCAGTTTCTCGATCGCGCCGCACGAAACCCTGTCGCTGGTCGGCGAATCGGGCTGCGGCAAGTCGACGACGGCCAAGGCGATCGCCGGGCTGGTGCCCTACACCGGCAGCATTTTAATCGGCGGCCAGGACTTGTCGGCGCTCAGCCGCAAGGAGCGCAAGGCTGTCCGCCGCAATGTGCAGATGATCTTTCAGGATCCCTTCGCGTCCCTCGATCCGCGCATGCGGGTCGGCGATCTCGTCGCCGAGCCTCTGCTGATCCACGGCCTCGGCGACAGAGAGCAACGGCATGCCCAGATCGCCGCCCTGTTCGAACGCGTCGGCCTCTCGGCTGACCAGATGGAGCGCTATCCCCACGAATTCTCCGGCGGGCAGCGCCAGCGAATCTGCATTGCGCGGGCGCTGGCGCTGCGACCAAAGCTGATCATTGCCGACGAGAGCGTCTCTGCTCTCGACGTGTCGGTGCAGGCGCGCGTGTTAAGATTGCTGAAGGAGCTGCAGCGCGAATTCGGCGTCGCATATCTCTTCATCTCGCACGACATGGCGGTGGTCGAGAACATCTCCGATCGCGTGGCGGTAATGTATCTGGGGCAGATCGTCGAGATGGGCACCCGCGACCAGATCTTCTCCAACCCGCGCCATCCTTACACAAAGCGGCTGATCGAAGCCGTTCCGGTTCCCGATCCAGGCCGGCGCCGCGCCCGGTTCGCCCGTTTGGACAGCGAAATTCCAAGCGCTGTGCGGCGCATCGGTGACGAGCCCCGGAAACTCAAGCTCGAAGATGTTGGCGACGGCCACCTCGTCGCCACTTGATCGAGCTTAGGCTGCCTCGTGCAGCCAATCCCGCAGAGGCTCGGGGACAGCTGCATATGTGATGTTCGAGCGGAGGAAAATGATCGGCGATGGCGCTGCCGCGGCAGCGCCGTTCGGCGATGCCGAGTTGGCAACATCACCCGTTTACACCTGACATGTTAGCGTGCTAACGCTACATCCACATTGATTTCAACGGAGATCGTATTGGCTTCCCGCTTTGGTCTTTCGGTTGCCCTGACCACACCCTTCGACCCGTCGGGGCAGATAGCGCTCGCGCCGATGATCGCGCATGCCCGAGCCTGCCTTGGCGCCGGCTGCAGCAGCGCGACGCTGTTCGGCACCACCGGCGAAGGAGCCTCGGTCGGCACCGACGAGCGACGGATCGTCACCGAGGCCATGCTGGCGGCCGGTATTCCGCCACATCAGCTCGTCGCCGCAGTGCTGGTCGATGCAGCCGAAGATGCCGCCGATCAGGCCCGGCACGCTTTGCAGCGCGGCGTTCGCAACATTCTGCTCGCTCCGCCGAGCTACTTCAAGAATGTCGGCGAGGACGGGCTGTTCGGATGGTTTTCCGCCGTCTTCGCCGCACTCGGTCCGCTGGCGCGCGACGTGCTGCTCTATAACATCCCCTCAGTCACCATGGTGCCGCTCCCGCTTGGGCTGATCGGCCGGCTGCGCGCCGCCTTTCCCGCTGTGGTGGCCGGGGTGAAGGATTCCGGCGGGGACTGGAGCTACAGTGAGGCGCTGCTTGAGGCGCACGGCGATCTGGTGATCCTCATCGGCGACGAACGGCATCTCGCGAGAAGCGTGCGCCGCGGCGGACAGGGCGCGATTTCCGGCATGGCTAATTTTGTTACCGGCGAAATCCGGGCAATGGTCGAAAACGGGGGCGACGACCCACGCGTCGAAGACTTCGTGCTCGAATTGCTCAAATACCCGGTCACGCCGGCGGTGAAGGTCATGGTCGCGCGCAAGACCGGCGACGAGCGCTGGCTGGCGGTCCGCCCGCCCCTGGAGCCGATCGATCCGCAGGGACAGCGGCAGCTTGCCGCTGCCTTCGACAGGCTGTTTGCGACAGGGGCAGCCTGACCGACAAGGCCGGGCTGACCGACAAGGAAGCGAGCTGAAGTGGAAGACGGCAGCGAACCGATCACTCTCCGGGAGAAGGCCTATGCCAGCTTCACGCGGCATTTGCTGGCCCGCGATCTGCGGCCGGGGCAGTTCGTGTCACAGCGCGAACTGGTCGCTTTCACCGGGCTGCCGCTGGGTGCCATTCGCGAGATCGTCCCGCGTCTCGAGGCCGAGGGACTGCTGACCACCATCCCGCAGCGCGGCATGCAGATCGCGCATATCGATATCAATCTGATCCGCGAGGCGTTTCAGTTTCGGTTGTTCATGGAACGCGAGGCAGTGGCGCTATTCACGACCAGCGCTTCTGATGCCGAACTTGCCCGCATGCGGCGCGAACATGAAGAGATGCTGGCCCAAGCTCTCGGGCAGGCACCGACGCCGGAAATGGAAGCCAAGGCCCAGAACATCGACTGGGCGATGCACGACACCTTCATCAATGCGCTCGGCAACGAGATTATCGCCAAGGCCTATCTGGTCAACTCGGTGAAAATCCGGCTGATCCACCAGGAGCGTTTCCGCATCGACGGTCGTGTGGTGCCGGTGATGCGCGAACATTTGGCGGTCATCGAAGCCATGGAGAGCCGCAATCCGCAAAGAGCGGTTGAAGCGATCAGTCTGCATATCGACAATGCGCGCCGGCTGGCGCTCCAGATCTGAGGAAATATAGCCGCGCCGCGGTTTGCGGCGCATCCACAACGACAGCAACCGGGAGGAAGAAATGTCGTCCAATCTGTTCAACCCAACCAGGAGGCAACTCCTTGCCGGAACCGCGGCGCTAACCGCTGCCGGCCTTGTGGGGCTTCGCCCCGGCTTTGCCGCAGGCGTTGACTGGAAACGCTTTGCCGGGACGACGCTTGACGTCAATCTGGTGAAAAGCCCGCGCAGCGACACCATCCTGAAATATCTCGCCGAGTTCGAGGAACTGACCGGCATCAAGGTCAATGCCGAGGCAACGCCCGAGCAGCAGCAGCGCCAGAAGACGGTGATCGAGTTGAGCTCGGGCAAGCCGAGCTTCGACGTCGTGCATCTGAGCTACCACGTGCAGAAGCGCCAGTTCGAGAAGGGTGGCTGGCTGGCCGACATCGCCGGCTATCTCGCCGATCCGTCGCTCACCGACCCGGCGCTGGTCGAAAGCGACTTCGCCGAAGCCGGCATGCTGTTTGCCAAGGACGGCCAGGGCGTGCTGCGCTCGCTACCGTTCTCGGTGGACTACTGGATCCTGTATTGGAACAAGGAGCTGTTCGAGGCCAAAGCCCTCAAATACCCAGAGACCTTCGAGCAACTTGTGGCAGCCGCCGAAGCGCTGACCGACCACTCGACCAATACATACGGCTTCGTCGCCCGCGGGCTCAAGAACGCAAACACGCCGGTGTGGACGTCGCTGATGCTCGGCTACGACATGACGCCGCTAGATGACAAGGGCAAGCTGCGCACCGAGGCTCCCGAGGCGATCGAGGCTGCCGCGCTCTATCAAAGATTGATGACCAAGTCCGCCCCTCCGGGCGTTACCGGGTTCAACTGGGCCGAAGCACAGTCGGCCTTCCTGCAGGGCAAGATCGGCATGTGGCTCGACGGCGTGGGTTTTGCCCCGCCGATGGAAAATCCGGAAAAATCGAGGGTGGTCGGCAAGGTCGGTTACGGCGTGATGCCCAAGGGTCCCAAGGCGCATGCCTCGGGCACCTTCGGCGACGGGATTGGCGTTACCGCCGCCAGCGAGAAGAAGGAGGCTGCCTATCTGTTCTGCCAGTGGGCGGTATCGCCAACCATGGGCGCGCGGCTGTTGCAGGCCGGCGCCGGTGTTCCGTTCCGCAAATCCGTGCTGGAGGATCCCAAGGTGCGTGAAGGCGTCACCATGCCGGCAAGCTGGCTTGATGCCGTGGTCGGCTCGGGCAATATCAGTCGGCTGGCACTGCCGGTCATCATCCCGGTCACGGAATTCCGCGACATCTATGGCGTGGCGCTGACCAACATGATTGCCGGCGCCGATCCCGCCGCGGAGCTGAAGAAGGCCACCGAACAGTTCCAGCCGGTTCTCGACAGGAGCGAGCAGGGCTGATGTCGGCCACCACCCCAGAACAGACCGGGGTGACGATGCCGGTTATCGACGGGAGCCAGACGATCCGGCTGGCTCCCAACTACTGGCCATTCGTCGTCCCCGCACTCGTCGTCGTCGGCGCCGTCATCGTTTTCCCCTGGGCTTTCACCCTGTGGATGAGCGTCAATCGCTGGACGCTCGGCCAGTCGCGGAGTTTTGCCGGGATGGAAAACTATCTCCGCCTGGCCAGCGACCCACGTTTCTGGGAATCCCTTGTTCATACGTTGACCTACACCTTCCTCTCGGTTGCAGCGCCGATGCTGCTGGGCACCCTGGCCGCCCTGATCTTCGATGCCAGGTTTCCGCTGCGCGGCTTGCTGCGCGGCGTCTTCGTCATGCCGATGATGGCGACACCCGTTGCCGTCGCACTGGTTTGGACAATGATGTTCCATCCTCAGCTTGGCGTGCTCAACTACCTGCTGTCGCTGGTCGGCATCCCGGCCCAGGAATGGATATTCAACGCCAACACGGTCATCCCGTCGCTGGTTGCGGTCGAGACCTGGCAGTGGACGCCGCTCGTCATGCTGATCGTGCTTGGCGGGCTGGCCTCGGTGCCGCGCGAGCCCTTCGAAAGCGCCGAGATCGACGGCGCCAATGCCTGGCAGCAATTCCGCTATCTCACTCTGCCGATGATCGCGCCGTTCCTGATGATCGCGGTCATCATCCGCACCATCGATGCGCTGAAGAGCTTCGACATCATCTCCGCGATGACCCAGGGCGGGCCGGGTACGGCGTCGGAGACCATCAACATCTATCTCTACAACACCGCCTTCTCCTACTACGATATCGGCTACGGCTCGGCCATGGCCGTGGTGTTCTTCATTGTCATCGTGGTCCTGTCGTTTGTCCTGCTGATGCTGCGCCAACGCTCGCAGTGGATCGATACGGAGGGCAAATAGATGAGTTCACGGCTGCTCAACCAGATCGGTCTGTTTTTCGCTGCCCTGGTTTTCGTCTCGCCGGCGATCCTGTTCTTCCTCTGGATGATCTCGCTGTCGCTGAAATTCGAGATCGACAACGGTGCCTATCCGCCGATCCTGATCCCCGAACGCTTCGCCTGGTCGAACTATGTAAAGGTGTTCGAGGAGAACAATTTCCTGCTCTATCTCTGGAATTCGGTTCTGGTGACCGGTACGGCGACCTTGCTGGCGCTGCTGATCGGCGTACCGGCCGGCTATGGCATCGCACGGCTCAAGGCTGAACGATCGGCGGTCGTCATCATGATCGCCCGCATGACACCTGGGCTATCCTATCTCATCCCGCTGTTTCTGCTGTTCCAATGGATCGGGATACTCGGCACGCTGTGGCCGCAGATCATCATCCATCTGGTGGTGACGGTGCCGATCGTGGTGTGGGTGATGATCGGCTATTTCGAGACCACGCCGATGGAACTGGAGGAGGCGGCCAACATCGACGGCGCCAGCTCCTGGCAGGTTTTCCGGCTGGTTGCCCTGCCCATCGCCAAGCCAGGCATCGTCGTCGCCTTCATCCTGTCCGTGATCTTCTCGTGGAACAATTTCGTCTTCGGCGTCGTGCTCGCCAGCCGTGAGACGCGCACACTGCCGGTCGCCGTCTACAACATGCTGTCCTACGAGCAGGTCAGCTGGGGGCCGCTCGCCGCGGCGGCGCTGGTGGTGACGTTGCCAGTGCTGATCCTGACCATGTTCGCGCAAAGGCAGATCGTCGCGGGGCTGACCGCCGGCGCCGTCAAGGGCGGCTGAGGGCGCGTCCTGACATCACTCTTTTCCAGGAAAGATCCAATGGCATCGGTAACAATCAGCAACGTGCAGAAGGCCTTCGGGGCCACCAAGATCATTCACGACGTCAGCGTCGACATCGCCGACGGCGAATTCGTCATCCTGGTCGGCCCGTCGGGATGCGGAAAATCGACGCTGCTGCGCATGATCGCGGGCCTTGAAACGATCTCCGGCGGAAAGATCGCCATCGGCGAACGTATGGTCAACAATCTGCGCGCGCGGGACCGGAACATCGCCATGGTGTTCCAGAATTATGCGCTCTATCCGCATATGACCGTTGCCGACAACATGGGCTTTGCCCTCAAGATCAAGAAAGCCGACCCGGCCGACACCGCTGGCCGGGTCCGGAAGGCAGCCGGCATCCTCGGCCTGGAAAAGCTGCTTGACCGCTATCCGCGCCAGCTTTCGGGCGGCCAGCGCCAGCGCGTCGCCATGGGCCGCGCGATCGTACGTGACCCACAGGTCTTTCTGTTCGACGAGCCGCTCTCCAACCTCGATGCCAAGTTGCGCGTCCAGATGCGCGGCGAGATCAAGGCCCTGCACCAGCGGCTGGGTACCACGACGATCTATGTCACGCACGACCAGATCGAGGCCATGACGATGGCCGACAAGATCGTCGTGCTGCATGACGGCCTGGTCGAGCAGATCGGCGCGCCGCTGGACCTCTACGACCATCCGGCCAACCTCTTCGTTGCCGGTTTCATCGGCTCGCCCGCCATGAACTTCATTGCCGGCCGCATCGAGGAGGGCGTGTTCCGCAGCGCCGGCGGGTTGGTCCTGCCGTTGCCGGAAGGCGCCCAGCCCGCGGATGCCGCAGGACGCGAACTCGTCTACGGCATTCGACCGGAACATATCCGGGCGACGGGGCAAGGCGTGCCGGGCACGATCACGCTTCTCGAGGCGACAGGCTCGGAAATCTTCGCCAGGGTCGACTGCTCCGGTGAAGAAATTTCCTGCCTTTTCCGAGAAAGGCTTGCGCTCAGGCAGGGCGAAGGGGTGGGGATCGAGATCGACCGCGCATGTGCGCATCTGTTCGACGCAGCAACCGGTCGGCGCATCTGACCCAATGGTCTGGTGAATGCGTGGTCGGCCTTAGGTCGGCAACGCGAATTCATCGGCGACCTCGATGGCGCGGCCTTCGCTGGCCGATCTCTGGGCGGGCGAGACCCATGACGACGGCCCACCAGCCGTCTTGCAAGGTCACTTCCACTTTGCCTTGTTCGCGCACCGCAGCGGTGAAGCGGGCGTGCTCGAAATAGTCGAACCGCTATGGTCGCCTGCCTCGAGCAGCCGGGGGTCGACGGGAATCTCCAGCAGGCGTGGTCCAGGCGGATTGCGCGGACTGACGATCAACTGGGGCACTGGCGCAGGGCCAAGCTGGGTCGGCCAGAAACGGCCTGGTCCGGGAACCAGACATTCGATCTTTCCGTCGCCGCCGACAGCGCAGAGTTGCTCCTGGTAGCGGCTGCCCTCGGCAAACATGCAGAGTTTCCAGCATGGCGCGCGCGCCGCGAGGGCGCTCTCTGCGATCATTGCTGCCACAGGATGATCCGGAAACGCTTCAAAGTGAATTTTCTCGTGGGCGGTCTTCGGCACTACGGAGATCCGCGCCGGAGGTTCGCGCGCCTGAATCCGGCTGACTGACAATACGACCTGTGCTGAGGTTCAGTACGAACTACCGATCAGGGCAGATGGGATGTTCGTCCGCGTGATAGCGGCGAGGCGTGAAATCCGCGATCGTTCTGCAGTTCTGCTTTGCTGCAGAGCCGCAGCTCGACGGAGACGTTCTCGTGAACCTGTACTGCGCACCGTGCGTTTGCAGCCTTGCCGAACATCTCGCTCTTCGGGAGGCGGATACCTCCTTCGATAGCGAGCGCATCGACCGGGTGTCGAGGCAATCATGAGCCGAGCCCGCAAGATCGCAATCGCCATCGTCGCCCTTATGGTGATTCCAATGGCAGCTATTTGGAGCTGGCAATGGTTCACGCGGGGCCGGTTCGAGGAAACGACCGATAACGCCTATCTCCGCGGAGACATTACCAGCATCGCGCCGAAGCTCGCCGGTTACGTCGTCGAAGTCGACATAGACGACAATGCCAGTGTGTCAAAGGGTGCTGTCCTGTTTCGCATCGACGACAGCGACTACAAGGCCAAGGCCGAGCAGGCGAAAGCCAACGTCGCCGCCCGGCAGGCGGAAATCGCCAACATCAAGGCGACCCGTGAACTGCAGGACGCATTGATCGCGCAGGCTGAGGCGCAGAAGCAATCTGCCGCAGCCGACCTGCAATTCGCCCGCGCCAACCTGAACCGCTACGTCACGCTGCAGAAGAACGGGACCGCAAGCGATCAGAAGCTGCAGGATGCGCAGGCCGGCCATGACAAGGCAAAGGCATCGCTGGACGGTGCAGAGGCCAATCTGCTGGCTCAAAAATTGAAGCTCGGTGTCCTGGATGCACAGTTGTCCGGTGCGCAGGCAGCCCTGTCCCAGGCACAGGCAGCGCTCGACCTGGCAATGCTCGACCTGGCCAACACCGTCGTGAGGGCCCCGGTCGGCGGCATCGTCGGTAATCGCCAGATCCGTGTCGGCCGCTATGTCACCCCAGGGACAGCAGCCTTGGACATCGTTCCGGTTAACGATGTCTGGATCGTTGCCAACTTCAAGGAAACACAGCTGAAGCAGGTTGAGATCGGCCAACGGGTTCGCGTCATGGTTGATGAATATCCAGATCTGCAAATCGACGGCCTTGTCGACAGCTTCGCTCCCGGTAGCGGCGCGGCATTCAGCCTGCTGCCGCCGGACAACGCCACCGGAAACTTCATCCGCGTCGTCCAACGTGTGCCGGTCAAGATCAGGATGACGCGCAATCCGTTGCCCGGCCGCCTGGTTCCGGGACTCTCGGCTCGTGTTGCCATCACCGTCGGCACCAGGGATGCTCCGGCTGTAGCGCAGGAAATGCAGACAGGCGGGATTGCGGACGGGCGCTCAGCACAATGATGCACCTCGCCGAAACGGCGGCTGTGCAGCGCCATCCCGGTACATTGCGCGCTTGCTTGATAGCAACCGGCGTCGTGCTGGCCGCCTTCATGGACGCGGTCGCATCCACTGCACTGTCCATCGGCCGGATCGACATGCTCGGCGACACCTACGCAACGTTGGACGAACTGGCGATGATCGACGTTGTTTTCCTCGCGGCCAAGCTGACGGCGTTCCTTGTCGCTCCGCTACTTGTGACGGCAGCCAGGCCGACCGCCTGCCTGCGCGCGGCGGTTGTCGCCCTTCTGCTGGCATCCGCGGCCTTGACGTTGTCAGTGGACCTCACCTGGATTTGCATCTGCCGCATTGTCCAAGGGCTGGCTGGCGGCACAGTTCTCGTCGCCGGCCAGACACTGCTGTTCTTTCGGTTCCCGCACCGGCATCAGCCGGTCGTTCAGGCGGTTTTTGCCGTAGGCGCCGTCATGGCTCCGACGACCGTCACGCCAGCCCTGCAGGGCTGGCTTGTCGACCATCTGACCTGGGAGTGGATATTCCTGAGCATCATTCCGCTCGGCATCGTCTCCCTTGTCCTGTTGGCGGCGGACGGCGATCGGACCTTTTGGCGGAAAACCAGGTTTCCTGCCGTCAGGATATTGTTGCTCGGCATCAGCGCCGCGCTTTTGACCTACGTCCTGCTGCAAGGCAGCAGGTTCAACTGGTTCGACGACACCGACATCACCTTCCTTGCCGCAACCGGTATGACGGCTGCCGGCCTCCTGGCCGTCTGGGAGACCCGCTTTCGTTCAGAAGGCTCACTGCTGGCCATCTCGCCCCTTGGCAATCCGGACTTTCGCTTTGGCCTTCTCGTCAGCTTCGTCGCCGGCTCTGCCCTTTCAGGCAGCGCCTATCTTATTCCGGCTTTTGCCCTCAACGTGCTCGATTTTACCGCGACGGGCGCAGGAGTGCTTCTGCTGCCCAGCGGAGCCATGCTCGCGCTTGGACTTCTGTTGTCCGGCTTCGTCATCCAAAGGACCGGGATGCGCCCGATCACGCTTGCGCCATTTGGCATTCTGCTCTTCGCAGGTGCCATGTGGCTGCTGTCCGCTTCGACGAGCGGTAGCGGATCACCGGACCTGACCCTTGCTCTGCTGCTGCGAGGATTCGGCCTCGGCCTTCTGTTCGTGGCACTGACGCTGGTTACGCTGCAGGGCCTTGCCGCCAATGCGTTGCCGTTTGGCATCGGGCTGTTCAACTTCGGCAAGCAGGTGGGCGGTCTGACCGGCACAGCCCTCTTGCAAACGTATATTGATCACCAGAATGTCCACAACCGGACGATACTGGCGTCCCACCTCGTCAATGGCGATCCAGCCGTAGACCAGCGCTTGAGAGCAACTGCGAACGCTCTGGCGAACAGTGTCGACAGCACTGCGGCGACAAAGACCGCCCTGCCGCTGCTGCAGCGCGCGCTTGAGAAGCAGGTCGCCACGATCTCGTTCGACGAAGCTTTCTTCGCGCTCGTCCTGCTGTTCGCGGTCGCTGCGCCCTGTCTCATTGTCGCCAAACAATTGCTCGGCCGCCAAGCCGCTCCGCAGAACTAAAACCGCGTCCACGCCCTATACTTTGGAGCAGATGTGTTGGTCGGGAGAGGCTTCCAGATTATCTCATGAGCCGTGTTAACCGGACGAGACAGGGATGACGAATGCAGAGGTTTTTCCGGTTTCACTCTGCAGCCGACGAAGAGGCAGCCGAGCGTCTTACCTGTCCGGCTCGTATTCCCAGTGGTAGGTGTTGATGCATCGATCCGCGTCGCTCCTCGCGCGAGGCCATCGTTAGGGCCCCCGTAGCGGCGATAACTCCGCGCAATGCATGGATTTCCATGAGATGCAGCCGAGGCATGGCGGAACTAGATTTAGGCGGTGAGTTCGCCTGTCCAGATATTGAAAACAAGTGCTATATCAAGCGCTGACCGTCCCCAGGCTTTTTTGTCCGACAGGAGAAGCCAATGACAGCAGCGTCCAACTCACTTGGCGAAATCGACCCCGAAGCAACGCTTGCGCTGCAAATCATTGAGAGCATGCCCGGCCACGCGTGGGCAGCCGATGCCGCCGGAAGATTCACCTATGTCAGCCCAAACACCCTGGCGTTCCTCGGCAACACGCATGAGGGTCTCAACACTTCCGAAGACAACGACGAGTTCGGCTGGCGTCGAGCCGTCCATCCCGACGATTATGATCCTGTAGCCGCCAGATGGCGGCATTGCCTCGAAACCGGCGATCCCTATGATACCGAGCATCGCCTGCGGCGCGCCGATGGCGTCTATCGCTGGTTTCGAAGCTCAGGACGACCATTTCGCGATAGCCAGGGGCGCATCGTTCAATGGTACGGCACGACAATAGACATTGAGGACCAGAAGCGGGCCGAGTCAGCATTGCGCGACCGGGAGCGGGAACTCTCGCAGCTCGTGGATATGGTCCCGAGTCATATCTGGCGGCTCGATCCCGATGGCGAGCCGATCTTCTTCAATGGGCGCATGGTCGACTTTCTCGGCCTCGATGTAGCGGATCTGGACCGACCGGGCATGAGCCGGCTGGCGGCGATGATACAGGCCGCCGTTCATCCGGACGACGCAGCAGCATTCGGCGATGCACTTCGTGGTTGCTTCGCTACCGGTGCGAGCTTCGCCATGCGCTATCGCCTGCGCCGTGCCGATGGCGTCTATCGCTGGATGTCGAGCCGGGCGGAGCCGATGCGCGATGGCGCTGGCCGCATCGTCCAGTGGTACGGCCTCTGTCACGACATAGACGATCAGATGCACGCCGAAGCGGCGTTGCGGCAGAGCGAGCAGCAACTTCAGCACATGATCGACGCCGTGCCGGTCCGCATCTGGAGTGTGATGCCGACCGGCGGGCCGGTCTACTTCAACAAGCGATACCAGGACCATTTCCGCTCCGTTATCGCGAACTTTGACGCGCTCGGCGAGCCGGGAATCGAAACGTTGCTGTACGAGGTGATTCATCCCGAAGATGCTCCCGAGGTGCAGCGCACGTTGCTGCGGTGTTTCGAAACTGGCGGCGGCTCCGCGATGCGGTTTCGCTGGCGCGAAAAAGACGGCACCTATCGCTGGGCTGAGTGCAGGGTCGAGCCGCGACGCGATGACGACGGAACGGTCGTGCAGTGGTACGGGGTTTCTCTCGACATCGACGATGAGGTGCGCGCGCAGGCGGCGTTGCGCAAAAGTGAGCGGCGCCTTCAGCAGCTGATCGACACCGTGCCCGCTTTGATCTGGAGTACGACACGGGAAGGGACGCCTTCCTACGTCAACAAACGGTTCACCGATGTAACCGGGGCCACGCTCCACGACATCACCGCCCCGGACGGCTCGCCGTCGCTGAGCGTGATCCATCCAGACGATATCGACACCGCACGGCAGGCGATCCGCCATTCATTCGCAACGGGCGTGCCTTACGTTCAGAGATATCGCCAGAGGCGGGCCGACGGCGGCTATCGCTGGACCGAGACTCGCGCCGAGCCGCTGCGCGACGAAGATGACAGCATTCTCCAATGGTACGGCGTGAGCGTCGACATCCATGACCTGGTGACCACGCAAGCCGCATTGCACGACCGGGAACGAGAGCTCTCGCAACTCGTCAACATGGTTCCTAGCTACCTCTGGCGGCTATCTCCCAACGGTGAGCCGACCTTCTTCAACAAGCGCCTGATAGATTTTCTCGGCCTGGACATAGCGGACGCGGAAAAGCCGGACACGAGCCTGCTGGCGGCCTTCATTGCCACCGTCGTCCATCCCGACGATGCAGCCAGCCTGAAGGAAGCACTCGACAGCTGCTTTGCCACCGGCGAGCGCTTCTTCATGAAGTATCGCCTGCGCCGTGCCGATGGCGTTTATCGTTGGATGGAGGGCCGCGCGGAGCCGCTGCGGGACCAGGGTGGACGCATCGTCCAATGGTACGGCCTTACGCACGACATCGACGATCAGCTGCGCGTCGAAGAGGCGCTGCGCGAGAGAGAACGGGCTCTCTGGCAGCTCGTTGAAACACTGCCGGCAATGATCGATTGCGCCGCGCCGGATGGCGAACCGATATATCGCAGCCAGCAGCTCCGCGAATTCCTCGGATACAATCTTGAGGAATTGGACGAAGCGGGAAAGTCCCGGCTGGCTGGCACACTCGACGCCGGTGTTCATCCCGACGACCTGACAGGTGTCAAAGAGAGATATGCCGATTGTCTGTCCACAGGCGAGCCGTATGCGCGACGGCACCGTCTGCGGCGCTTCGATGGTGAATATCGCTGGGTCGAGACGCGCGCCGCGCCGATGCGCAACGCTGAAGGCGCCATAGTGCAGTGGAACGTTATCTGCCTCGACATCGAAAATGAGGTGCGGACACAAGAGGAGCTTCGGCTGGCACAAGAGAGACTTGCGCGTGCGAGCCAGGCGGCGAGCCTTGCCGAACTCTCCGCATCCATCGCTCATGAGGTGAACCAGCCGCTGGCCGCCATCGTCGCCAACTCCAACGCATGCCACCGTTGGCTGTCCGCCGAGCCCCCGAACGTCGAGCGCGCGAAGATCACGGCCGAGCGTATCATCCGCGATGCCAACTCGGCGGCGGATGTCGTCAGCCGCATCCGTGCCTTGTTCAGACCTTCGCTTGAAATGAGAACCAGCACGCCGATCCCCAGCGTCGTTGCCGAAGCACGTGACCTTATGGCCGAGGAAGCCATGCGGCGTCGCGTTCGCATGGACATCGACGTCGAAAGCAACCTTCCGCTCGTTGCGTTCGATCGCGTCCAGATCCAGCAGGTCCTGGTCAACCTCATTCGCAACGGCATGGAGGCGATGGACACCACGGCGGGCGACAAGGTTCTTGCAATGCGCGTGCGCCGGATAGAGGACACGATCCAGACCGAGGTCCGCGACCGAGGCCCGGGTCTCGAACGTCCCAACAAGATATTCGAGCCGTTCTTTACAACGAAAGGGAACGGAATGGGCATGGGGCTCGCGATCTCCCGTTCGATCATCGAGTCTCACGGCGGACGCCTTTGGGCGGAGAATAGCATGCCGCGTGGGGCGACATTCATCTTCACCCTCCCGGTTGAAGCGAAAGCTGCGCAATAACTGGCGGCGCTCAGTAAGCGCTTGGTTTTTGGCTCTCGGTGAAGGGGCGCCGCCGCCCCGTGCAATGCATGGATTTCCATGAGGTGCGGTTGGGGCGTGGCGGGATTAGGGTGGCGACGTGAGTCCGTCAGCCCAGTCCAGCTATCAAGAGCAAGTGCTACACGAAGCGCCGACAATCTCCAGAGTTTGTTTGTCCGTTAGGGGCACCCGATGACGATAGCGCCCAACTCACTTGGCGAGACCGATTCCAGCGCAACGCTCGCGTTAGCGCATGACTTGAACCGATCCGGACCGGGAAGTGGCCGACCTTTCGCGACGAATGAACCGGGCCTGATTCGCGGCAACATGATCAGCGATCTTGGAAGAGGCAGGTTGTCGCGCGTCTGGTCGCACCGTCCCCAATTCCTGCATCTGGGGCTTTTTATTACGGCCTATGTCCTGGGCTGCGGCTTCGCCCAGTCGCTCGCAATCATACCTGGAACAGGGATTTCCATTTGGCCTCCGAGCGGGCTTTTCATCGCTACTCTTGTCTTCGCCTCCAGGTATAGCTGGCCGTGGTGGGTGCTGGGGGCCTGTGTGGCAGAACTGTTCAGCAACTTCTTGTGGTTCCACACTCCGCTGCCCGCAGCCTTCCTGATCTTTGCCGGCAACGCTCTTGAAGCGGTATCCGGCGCATGGCTTGTGAACCAGACCTGCAAGCGCCCAGTTCGGCTGGAAACGTTGCGGGACGTTCTCGCATTCGTCGTACTGGCCGCTGGAATTGCGCCAGTTGCAAGCGCAACGGTGGGAAGTGCGGCGCTTGCTTGGTTTGGCATACAATCGCAAACCTTTGTGACGGCTTGGCCGCTGTGGTGGATCGGAGACGCGACGGGAGTCCTGATCGTAGCGCCACTGGCGCTGGTCGTGTTCCAGAACTGGCGCGGCAAAGCGCAGCTCTCGGCAGCGCGATGGATGGAAGCTTGCGTCCTGGGGCTGATCTTTCTTGGTATCGCCGCCCTTTCCTTGAGCGGCTATCTGCCCTTCGCCTACATCATCATGCCGCCTCTTCTTTGGGCCGCGGTGCGTTTTGAGTTCAGAGGCGCCGCCGTAGCATTGACCGTCCTCGCTCTGATCACGGCGGTATTCACGATATCCGGCGCCAGCCAATTTGCCGGCGATCCCGAGTCCCAGAAGCACAACCAGATCATGCTGCAGCTTTTTCTGGCCATCTCTGCATTTTCGGCGCTCGTCGTGGCCGCCATTTCCAGGCAGCATCAGGCGGCGGTGCTCACTTTGCGCCAAAGTGTGGAGACCTTGCGGGAGCGGGAGCGAGAACTCTCGTTGCTGGTCGAAATGATCCCCGCTCACATCGCCCGCATGGCGCCCAACGGCGAACCAACCTTCTTCAGCAAGCGCACGACAGACTATATCGGCCTCAACGACATCGCGGACTGGGACGAGCCGGGCACGAGCCGCCTGGCGACCTTGGTCGCGGCAGCCGTCCATCCCGACGATGGACCCAGGATGAGAGAATGGCTCAGCCGCTCGCTCGCCACCGGCGAACCCTATCCCATAAGGTATCGCCTGCGTCGCGCGGACGGCGTGTACCGCTGGAGGGAGGGCCGCGCCGAGCCGCTGCGGAACCAGAGTGGGACGATCGTGCAATGGTACACGGCCAGCATCGACATCGACGATGAGGTGCGCGCGCAGGAGGCATTGCGCGACCGGGAGCGGGAGCTCTCACAGCTTGTCGACATGGTTCCGAGCCACGTTTGGCGCCTGACGCCGGACGGCGAGCCGACCTTTTTCAACAAGCGAATGGTCGACTTTCTCGGCCTTGACGTAACGGATTTGGACAAACAGGGCATCAGCCGGCTGGCGGCGATGATAGCGGCCATCGTCCATCCGGACGACGCAGCAGCATTCGGCGATACGCTCAGTCACTGCCTCGCCACCGGTGAGCGCTTCTCCATGAGGTATCGCTTGCGCCGCGCCGATGGCATCTATCACTGGATGTCGAGCCGGGCGGAGCCGATGCGCGATCACGCTGGCCTGATCGCGCAGTGGTACGGCCTCTGTCACGACATAGACGATCAGATGCAAGCCGAAGAGGCCCTGCGGCGGAGCGAATTGCAGCTTCAGCAGATGATCGACGCTGTGCCGGTCCGCATTTGGAGCGCGGTGCCGACCGGCGGGCCGGTCTACTTCAACAAGCGATACCAGGACCATTTCCGCGCCGTCATCGCCAATTTCGAAACACTCGGAGAGCCGCGCATCGAGGAATTGCTGCAAGAACTGGTTCATCCCGAAGATGGTCCCGAGGTGCTGCGCACGTTGCTGAGCTGTTTCGAAACAGGCGGCGGTTCCGCGATGCGGTTTCGCTGGCGCGAAACAGATGGCTATCGCTGGGCGGAGTGCAGGGTGGAGCCGCGGCGTGATGAAGACGGGGCGGTTGTGCAATGGTACGGGGTTTCCCTCGACATCGACGAAGAGGTGCGCGCCCAGGAAGCGCTGCGACAAGCCTCCGACAAACTCGCGCAAGCCACTCAGGCTGCAAGTCTCGCCGAGCTTTCCGCTTCGATCGCGCACGAGGTGAATCAGCCGCTGGCCGCGATCGTCGCCAATTCCCATGCATGCCACCGTTGGCTGTCCGCCGCCCCTCCGAACGTCGAACGCGCGAAGATTACGGCCGAGCGCATAATCCGGGACGCCAATTCGGCGGCGGACGTCGTCGGCCGCATCCGCGCGCTGTTCAAGCAATCCACCGAGACGAGGACCAATGCGACGCTCAGCAGTGTCATCACAGAGGCACGCGACCTCGTGGCCGAGGAAGCGATGCGGCGGGGCGTTCGCACCAGCGTTGATGTCGGAAGCGACAGTCCGCTAGTCGCGTTCGATCGCGTCCAAATCCAGCAGGTTCTGGTCAATCTCATCCGCAACGGCATGGAGGCGATGGACTCTGGTGCGGATGACGGAGTTATCAGCATCCGCGTGCGCCATATCGGGGATGTTGTCCAGACCGAAGTCAGAGATCGCGGCCGGGGCATCGAGTTTCCCGACCGGATATTCGAACCGTTCTTTACCACGAAAGAGCAAGGGATGGGCATGGGACTAGCGATCTGCCGTTCGATCATCGAGTCGCACAGCGGGCGTTTATGGGTCGAGAAGAACGAACCACGTGGAGCGACGTTTATCTTCACGTTGCCGATTGAAGCGAAAGCGGCGTCATGACGACGGACGGCCAAATTGTCTTCATCGTAGATGACGATGAACGCATTCGGGAGGCGCTCAGCGAGCTGCTGGCTGCACACGGCATGTGTGCCGTAGCGTTCGGATCGGCGGGCGATTATATCCGCGCTGACAAGCCGGACGTCCCTGCCTGCCTCATCCTCGATATCGAGTTGCCGGATATTAACGGCCTCGATCTGCAGCGGCAGATTGCCGAGGGCGATCATCCACCGATCGTTTTCCTGACGGGACATGGCGATATCCCGTCCTCGGTGCGTGCGATCAAGCACGGCGCCGTGGATTTCCTGACTAAGCCCTTCAGCGATGCAGACCTCATGGCCGCAATCCATGCGGCGATTGCCCAGGATCGGGTACAGCGATCGGAGCGCGCCGAGCTGGGCGTGTTGAAGCAACGTTATCTCGAGCTGACGCCGCGCGAACGTGAGGTGCTGCCGCTGGTGGTCAGCGGTCTGCTCAACAAGCAGGCGGCCGCTGAACTGGGGATCAGCGAAGTTACGCTGGAAATTCATAGAAGGAACGTCATGCAGAAGATGGTCGCGGCGTCGCTCGCCGACCTCGTTCGCATCGCCGAGCGATTGGGAATACCGATCACGCACTCGCGCCGGGCAGGGGGGAACTGAGGGTGAGCAAGCGGAGGCCTGTCGTGGCGATTGTCGACGATGACCCAAGGCTGCTCGAGTCGCTGGAGGACCTTCTGGAGTCCGCCGGCTATGTGGCCCGCAGCTTCTCGTCGGCAGGGTCGTTACTGGTCAGCGGCCTGTCTGGATTGGACATGCTTATCACCGACATCGGGATGCCCGGCATGGACGGCTTTGAACTTCGCGACTTGGTCAAGAAGGCGCGTCCGGATCTGCCTGTGTTCCTGATCACCGGCCGCCACGAGATAGTGGATCAGCACCGCGCCAAGGGCATTGGCAGGCTTTTCCGCAAGCCGTTCGATGGCCAGGCACTGCTTGCGGCGATCGGCGACGCTTTGCGCAACCCAGAAACGGAGGCTAAACATGAGAGTTGACCAATTGCCCTTACCGAGATCGACGCCGTCATCACAGCAGCGAAGGGCTGAAGCCGAGCAGCCGCTGGTCATTATTGTCGATGATGATGCCTCTGTTCGGGAGGCGCTGTCTGAATTGATCCTGTCGGCGGGTTTCCTGCCGGTGTGCTTTACCTCAACCCGTGAATTGCTTGACGCCGACGTGTTGGAGAGCCCCGGCTGCTTGATCCTCGACGTGCGCATGCCAGGGACGAGCGGTCTCGATCTGCAGCACCATCTTGCGAAAAACGGCAACCCCAAACCCATCATCTTCCTGACCGGGCATGGCGACATCCCGATGACTGTCCAGGCGATGAAGGCCGGCGCCGTGGACTTTCTCACCAAACCGGTGCGGGATCAGACGCTGCTTGACGCTGTGATCGCCGGCATTGCGGTGGATGCCAAGCGGCGGGCGGATGCCGTGATCGTCAAGCGCAACATCGAGCGCGTCGAGACGCTGACGCCGCGCGAGCGCGAGGTCCTGCGTGAAGTGGCGCGCGGGCGCCTCAACAAGCAGATCGCCTTCGACCTCGGCATCAGTGAAGTGACGGTCAAGCTTCACCGCGGCAATGTCATGCGCAAGATGGAAGCCGCTTCCATCGGTGAGCTGATCCGGGCGTGGGAAACGCTGCCCGCGCCGATGCGCGAGGTCTAGAATTTGGCACAAGCCGATCCATGCCCCATCCAATAGGATCGCCCGGCGCGCCGGGCCATTTCAGGTGCTTTCTCAGCGCGCCCAGGCCTTCCTGCCTGTTGATACGCTCGTGCTGCTGCGGGTGATCCTGATGTACATCGGTGGTCCTGTTTGGTGTTTCGCGGCAAGGCCCGCGCCAAACATCGGTTACTACTGAGCGGCGCTCTTTGGCAGCGCCAGCCTGACCGAAAAACGCGCAACATTTCATGCAACAGCAACTGACGCCGGCCATGCCGCGTCGGTCCCCGCGCCGCTACCCAAGCCTAATTGACGTGTGTCTATAAGAGCTTGCCTTAGCCCGGCCCTATCTTCGGCGTGCCTGCCCTGCACCTTGGCATCGTATGACAGATGCCTCCGTAGAGTAGGTTCGCGGCCCGGATCGGTGCATCCTGTTCCTCGCAAGCCATCACGACCGTCGCGTTTCTACCGCTCCTCGCTCGCTCCTCCCCGAACGCGACCGCTCAGGCCGACTCGACGGTCGTGATGGTGAGCAGGACGTTCAAAGCACATGGATGGACACGATGAACAAAGACGGACTTTTCTCCGTCGGCGGATCTCGCCGCGATGTCATGTTGGCAGGCCTGATCTCTACGGCAGCCGCCGGACTGCCCCGCGCTGCTTCGGCAACGAGCCGAAAACAAAACCTTCCCTCTTCCCCCTCAATCAAAGGAACCAAGACGATGAGCACCATCACGACCAAGGATGGCACCGAAATCTACTACAAGGATTGGGGCAAGGGTCCTGTCGTCACGTTTTCGCACGGCTGGCCGCTGAATTCCGACGCCTGGGACGGCCAGATGCTCTTTCTTGCCCATAACGGCTTTCGCGTCGTTGCGCATGACCGGCGCGGCCATGGCCGATCGAGCCAGGCCACGTCCGGCAACGACATGAACGGCTATGCGGACGATCTTGCAGCCGTGATCGAGGCGCTGGATCTCCGGAACGCCACGCTGGTCGGCCATTCGACCGGAGGAGGCGAGGTTGCTCGCTATATCGGACGGCACGGGACGAAGCGGGTGGCCAAGGCTGTTCTTATCGCCGCTGTTCCGCCGATCATGGTGAAGACGCCGGCCAATCCGGAAGGCCTGCCGATCGAGGTATTCGACGGCATAAGGGCTGGCCTCGTCAAGGATCGGTCGCAGTACTACCGGGACCTCGCACCGTTGTTTTATGGCGCGAACAGGCCAGGCGCCAAGGTTTCCCAGGGGACTCTGGATCAGTTCTGGCTCTGGAGCATGCAGGCGGGTCTCGTGAACGCGTACGAAAGCGTCAAGGCGTTCTCCGAGACCGATTTTACCGAGGACCTCAAGAAATTCGACGTACCAACCCTCGTCCTGCATGGCGAAGACGACCAGATCGTCCCCGTCAAGGACTCGGCAGTCAAGTCGGCCCGATTGATCAAAGGCGCAAAGGATATCTATTACCCCGGCGCGCCCCACGGGATCACGGCCACGCACCAAGATCAGGTCAATGCTGACCTGCTCGCCTTCATCAAAGGATAGCTTCTGTCGGCTCATGTCCCGGATTGTGGAACCGAACCACTGCGCCATCGAGCTGGAGCGCTGGCAGGGGCGCGAAACATATGCTGCGCCACGGCTGCCACTCGGGCAACTGCGCCTGTGCAGCCCGGAGGCGATCGCCGGCGTTCGACACTACGTCGCGCTGTCGGGGGTCGCCGCCGCGCGCTTGTTCTGCCTTGATGGCCAAAGCGCTCTCCAAGACGTCAAACTGGCTAAGCACCGGGAGTTTATCAATCGCTAGCCGTTTGCGATTGCCGCTCATTTTGGCGGTCTCAATTAGGCGTGAAATTTTCTTGGCCAGCAGTTGCGACTATCGCAGCAGCACCGGCGCTATTTTTCGAAGGCAGGAACGAAATGGGCGTACTCTCGGGCAAGATCGCGGTGGTCACCGGCGGGAACAGCGGGATCGGACTATCGGCTGCAAAAATCTTTGCGGCCGAGGGCGCGCAAGTCGTCATTACCGGCCGCCGGCGGCAGGCGGTCGAGGAAGCGGTCGCACAGATCGGGGCAGGCGCGCTGGGCATTCAGGGAAATGTGGCCGAGGTGTCGCACCATGACGAGGTAGCGCAACAGATCCGTCAGAGGTTCGGGGCGCTCGACATCTATATGGCGAACGCCGGCATAAACACCATCACGCACTCGGCCGACGTCTCCGAGGCGGAATATGATGCGCAATTTGCCGTCAATACGCGAGGCGTCTTCTTCGGCGTCCAGAAGCTGATTCCGATCATGCGGAATGGCGGCGCAATCATCCTCACAGGCTCGCTGGCCAGCGAGAAGGTTCTGGACGGTCATGCTGTTTACGCGGGCTCGAAGGCGGCCATAAATGCCTTTGCGCGCGCTTGGGCGATCGAACTGAAGTCTCGCGGCATCCGGGTCAACGTGCTCAGCCCAGGTCCGGTGGATACGGCTATTCTCGATAAGCTAGGCATACCGTTTGAGCAGCGCGGGCTGTTTGAAAAGGCGATGGCAGAGGCAATACCCCTGGGCCGGATGGGGCAGCCGGAAGAGCTGGCAAAAGCCGCCCTGTTCCTTGCCTCGGACGCGAGCAGTTTCGTAACGGGCATCAATCTGCGGGTCGACGGCGGGATGGCAGTGCTCTGAGCCACGACTGCGATGTCGTCGCGCCAATAGACTTCCGAATAAATGGCTGAGCAATCGGTCATCCTCAAGACGATTTTCCGGGAAGCTGCCGCACGAGTCGCGCCAAATAGGTCGGAGGCGAGACGTTTTGTCGACGTGGCGCAAATTGAGCCACGTAAGCAGCAAGTCGCATTGCAGGGATCGACGCGCAAGAGAGAAGTCGGCCCGCCGATACGGCGGAAGGACCGAGGTCTCGCCCCGGTCCTTCAATTTTCTGTAGGTCGGGATCAGTGACCCCAGATGCCCTGGCCATATTCATCGTTGGGAACAGTCGGCTTGCGTACGGTTTTCGGCACCCCGATATCATTGTTCATTTTTTTGATCGAGGATGTATACATGTTGTAAGACGCAGTCGCAGGCTGCTGGGATCCGTTTGATCCATAGTGGTCGCTTCCGGCAGTGGCGCTTCCTGCTGTAATAACAAGCACGGCGACAGCAAGGACTGTCATTTTCATTTCAGTAACTCCATTGATGGCTTGGATGGTATTCACCCATACAAATATAAATGTCGTGACGCAGCGACACGATCAGACGGTCCGGCTGTTTGATCCATACGAAGGCATTGGGCGATTCAGGCCGAAGGCCAGGGACTATGTCGTTGACGAGAGGAGGCTTTGCGGCGCGCCCTCAGTGTCTGTTCCGGCGACCGCCGACAATGCACACCCGGCATAGATACCTCAATTTGCTGCAGGGCACCTGATCTCCCCGGTGACCTACCCTGCACCTTGGCATTGTATGACAGACCCTTCCGCACAATAGGTTGGCGGGCCGCGTCGGCGCATTCTCCTGAGCATTGGTCACCACAGGCGACACGGGAGAAAGCAAATGCGAAACATAACTCGAGTCCTGGCCCTCACCGCAGCGCTTGCCGCGTCGGGCGGCGGGATGGCGCAGGCCGCGAATTCTCAGCCCAAGCCGACGATCGTACTGGTGCACGGCGCCTTCGCGGAATCGTCGAGCTGGGATGCAGTCATCACCAAGCTCAGCAAAGACGGTTATGTGGCGATAGCCGCAGCTAATCCGCTCCGCGGCGTTGCCAGCGATGCGAAAGCAGTCTCAGCCATCGTCCGGTCGGTTTCCGGGCCGGTCGTGCTGGTGGGGCATTCCTATGGCGGGCCCGTCATCACCGAGGCCGCCAATGGCAATCCCAATGTGAAGGCGTTGGTCTACGTGGCGGGTTTCGCGCCCGATACGGGCGAATCGAGCCTTACGTTGTCCAGCATGTTTCCGGGTAGCACCTTGGGGAGCGCGCTTGCTCCAGTCGCGTTGCCGGACGGCGGACAAGACCTCTTCATCGAGCCGGCCAAGTTCCGCGCGCAGTTCGCCGCCGACGTTCCGCAAGAGCAGACTTTGCTGATGGCTGCCACTCAACGCCCTGTTGCGCAGGCGGCTCTGGCTGAAGCCTCGGACGTCGCCTCATGGAAGACGCTGCCGTCCTACATGATCTACGGCTCGGATGACCGCAACATCCCGGCAGCCGTCATGAGCTTCATGGCCAAGCGTGCGCACGCGGTAAAGACCGTCGTCATCGAGGGTGCGTCCCACGCGCTCATGGTTTCGCATCCCGACGAGGTCACGTCACTCATCGAGGATGCTGCTGCATCGGTCAGTCAGTAGCAGGCCGGAAACGCCCAGCATCCGATCGAGCAACGAAAATAGACACGCAACACCAGGAGACCAGACATGAAGATCGTCGTCATCGGCGGAACCGGGCTGATCGGTTCAAAGACCGTGGAGAGACTGCGAAACAAAGGCCACGACGTACTTGCGGCGTCGCCGAATTCGGGCGTCAACACCGTTACGGGAGAGGGTCTGGCGGCCGCGCTTGCCGGTGCGCAGGTCGTCATCGACCTCGCGAACTCGCCGTCGTTCGAGGAAAAGGCTGCCCTGGAGTTCTTCTCGGCATCCGGGCGTAATCTTTTTGCCGCCGAAACGGCCGCCGGCGTCCGTCATCACGTGGCGCTGTCGGTCGTCGGTACCGACCGGCTGCAGGGCATGGGCTATTTCCGCGGCAAGTTGCTTCAGGAAAAGCTGATCAGGGAGTCCGGAATTCCCTACACCATCGTTCACGCCACTCAATTCTTCGAATTCACCGCCGCCATCGCAAACACGGGCGCCGTCGGGGATACCATTCATATGTCGCCGGCCTACTTCCAACCCATGGCGGCTGATAATGTTGCCGATGCGATGGCGGACGTCGCGCTTGCCGCGCCGTTGAACGGCATGATCGAAATTGCCGGCCCGGAGCGTGTTCGCATGAGCGAACTTGTCGAGCGCTTCCTGAAGGCCACCAAGGACCCGCGCAAAGTCGTCCCGGATCCCGGCGCGCTCTACTACGGCCAAGTGGCAATCGACGATCGAACGCTGGTGCCCGGCGAGAACGCGCGCATCGGCGCCGTGCGTTTCGATGATTGGCTCAGCCGATACACACCACCGAAGTAAGTAATCATCGGATAGGCCCGCCATTCGCACAACAAGGAGACCAGACATGATCAAAACACTTCTCTGCGCCGCGCTCACCGCCGCTTCCGTCACCGCAGCAATGGCCAATGACGCCGCCAGCGTGAAGCTTGTCTACGACCAGGCTCTGCCAAACGTGCCCGGCAAGAGCATGAAAGCCGTGCTCGTCGAGTACGCGCCTGGGGGTACGTCGCCGGCTCATACCCATCCCAAATCCGCGTTCATCTATGCCACGGTCCTGCAGGGGGCGATCCGAAGCCAGGTCAATGACGGGCCGGTGAAGACTTATCGCGCCGGCGAGAGTTTCTCGGAATTCCCTGGCGACCGTCATGCCGTCAGCGAAAACGCCAGCAAGACGGAAGGCGCTCGTCTGCTTGCTATTTTCGTCGTCGACACCAGCGAGACGGAACTGACGACGAACGCGAAATGAAATCGTAGCCCCCAGGACCATCGGGGCGTACGCGAAGGGACGGTCAGTGACATGAATTCGATCGCCATCCGCACACTTGCGGGGATTTTGGTCCCCCATACTCCGCTTGTTGGCCGAGCGATCGAACATGCCCGCGCTCGATGTGAACCCTACCTGTTCAACCACGTGGTCCGATCCTGGCTTTTCGCGGCCCGGATCGGACAGATTCAGAATATCCAGCACGACGCGGAGGTTGTTGCGGTTGCAACCCTGTTGCATGACGTCACGCTCAATGAGGACTTCGCCGGGCCGCGCCGTTTCGAAGTGGAAGGCGCCGATCTCGCCCGCGCCTTCGTTCGGGAGGGCGGCTTCGACGAGCGGCGCGCCCAATTGATCTGGGACAGCGTCGCCCTCAACTCGACGCCGTCGATTGGCCTCTACAAGGAGGCTGAGGTGGCGCTGTGCACAGCCGGCATCTGCCTCGATGTCGTCGGCTTGCAATACAGCCTCGTTTCGTCAGCCGAGATTGCAAAGATCGTTGGCGAATTTCCGCGCCTCGGGATGAAGCGGCGGATGACGCGATGCTTTTGCCATATCGCCGAGATCAGGCCCGAAACCACCTACGACAACTTTGCCCGGGACTTCGGCGAGCGCTTTGTTTCAGGCTACAAGGCGACTTCGGCAGTTGATCTTGTGATGAACGCTCCCTTTGAAGAGTGACCGCAGTTTCGATCCAGGTTCTATCGACACCGGTCGGTTCAGCCTTGCCCTTCAAGTGACCCAAACGCTGTGCGTCTGTCGGATGCATGCGGCAAAGCGAATTGCCGAGGGCAGCGGTCAGGTGCCAATTTCCACCTCCTATACTTCGGTTTAGGCGCCCCAACCCAATCGAGTGGCAATACATATCATCGGCACGATAGCAACAGTTCGTCTCACCGGTCATCCTTACGGTGCAATGGATTGCAAACACCTCAAGGAGATAAGTAATGAATATTGCAGCGCCACCGGTCGCTCCGAAAGGAAAAGCCGTCGCCCAACGCGCGAGTTATGCGGAGCAGTCGCCGGAACTTCTGAAGAAATTTATTGAATTTCTTGGTGCGACGCGAGAGGGGTCGATCGAAGAGCCAATCCGCGACCTTGTTGCAGTCCGAGCCGCGCAGCTGAACGGGTGCACCTTCTGCCTCGATATGCACGTCAAACAGGCGAAGATCCATGGCGAGCGCGAACTGCGCCTTTACCACCTGGCAGCCTGGCGGGATTCGACCTTGTTCGTTCCTCGCGAGCGCGCAGCCTTGGCATGGACGGAAGTCTTGACCAAGCTGCCCGAGCAGGGTGTCCCCGACGAGATCTACGATCGGGTCAGGTCGCAGCTTTCCGAGAAGGAAATCTCCGATCTGACCTTCGTTGTCATGGCGGTCAACTCTTGGAACCGTCTGAATATCGGCTTCAAACCCGTCCCGGGCTCGGGCGATGCGAAGTTTGGCCTGAGCAAAGCAGCACTGAGCTAATCTTTGGAATGGGTCAGAATGGCGCTTGTTTGCGCGCCATTCTGACCGGCCGGACGAAGGCGCCGAGCTCGGCGACCAACACTGGAACCGATCCCAGCCCCGCGGCCGCGGCCGCGAGGCGCTCTCAGGAGGGCGTCATGCGAATTGACAGTCTGCATCCAGTAATATCGGCCCGTCTCATGGTGGTCGATGTCGACGCTCCACTCCGCAGTGCGGCACTCTCACTTTCCAGGCCCGCAATAGGCCTGGTCGTGGTGTGCCACGGCAGTGGGGAGGCGGCAGGCGTGCTGAGCAAGTCCGACCTTGTCCGCCATCTGGCGAATTCAGGGCCAACAGAAGCGCCGATTGCGGCTTTGATGAGCAGGTCCATCGTGTCCTGTGGTCCCGATGACGACCTTCATTCAGTGTGGCAGACCATGGCCGCGCGAGGCCTTCAGAATGTGCCGGTGCTCGGGGCCGACTCGAAACCGCTAGGCGTCCTCGATATCCGTGATGCGATGAAGGCGCTCTTCAAACAAGAGGAACTGCAGGAACGGCTGCTTGCCAACTACATCAGCGGGATCGGCTATCAATAGAGCATCGTCTCGCGATTGAATATACGGAAGTATGTATCGGCGTCTTCTTAGATATAATGGAAAATAAAAGCCATAAATTATAGCGTGTTGAAGCCAATAGGTGCCGACTTAGCCAGCGGGGAACGAAATGTTTCGTCCGGACATAAAAGAAGATGTCTTCGACGGCCCGCCCGATGGCCCTGGAGGTGGTATGTCCGTGCAAATGTCGACGGCCGGCATCGTCCATGACCTGGGCAATCTCATTCAGGTCGCCTCGTCGGCGTTGAACCACCTGGCCCGCGATCCGAGCATCCAAGCGGCTCCGGCGCTCGGGCCTGTAATAGCCGGCGCCAAAACGGCTTTGGAGCGGGCTGGTGGCCTTGTCCGGCAAACCATCAGCCTGGCCCGAGAGAGCCACGCGGAAATCGAATACACAAACGTAGGTGCTTGCCTGGCTGAGATCGAAACCCTCGTACGGAGCGCCTTGGATGCCAATTTCGGTCTTGAGCTTCGGGTTGGGTCCGACCTGCCTTTGGTGAGATGCGATCGCTTTGGATTGCAAAATGCGGTTCTGAATCTTCTGTTCAACGCGCGCGATGCAATGCCTGACGGCGGTTTCATCTCGATCGATGCCGGCTTGGCCTCTGAGAACTCTGCCGCCGGTCAGGTAGACATCCGCGTCGCGGACAACGGTATCGGGATGACCAGCGAGACGATGGTCTGCGCCTTCGATCCGTTCTTCACCACCAAAAGCGAAGGCCTCGGCGGCGTCGGTTTGCCGATGGTGAAGCACTTTGCCGAGCAATCAGGCGGAAGCATCGATATTCAGAGCACACTTGGGGCAGGCACGACCGTCACTCTGCGGTTGCCTGCGATGCGATAGCGGCCCGCCAATCTGCCTCCGGTGACACGTGACATACAATCGAGAGATAAAGATGGATGCACAAGTCGTTGAAAACGTCCAACAGCACCGTTTCGAGCTGCCGATCGCCGGTGATATGTTTGCGGCGGCCTATTATCGGCTCGAGGGCGGGAAGGTTGCGCTGATACACACCGAAGTCCCGTCGGAATTTTCCGGACAAGGGATCGCGTCGCAATTGGCCCAAGGAACCTTCGAACTGCTCCGCAAGACCGGCCGTAAAGCGATCTTGAAATGTCCCTTCATGAGCCGCTTTTTCGCCAAGCACCCGGACTATGCAGATGTCGTCGGCGGCTAGTCATGGGCACGAATGTTGAGGGTTTCCCAAGGATCCATCCAAATGCCTGACGAGTATGATTTGCAGAGATTCGTCAGCGCACAGGATCCGGTCTACGACGACGCGCTGGCCATTCTACGTCGAGGGATGATGTGCACTCCCTACATGGAGTTCATCTTCCCAAGGTTGGCCACAAGGCGAAGTGGTACAGCGCCTGAGCCATATGCAATCACATCGCTCGACGAAGCCAGCGCCTATCTCTCGTTTCCGATCCTCGGAGGCCGTTATCGGGAATGCGTTGGCACCCTGCAACGGCTCTCCGGCCTAAGCGCTCGCGCTGTCTTCGGTGACGTTGATGCGAAGAAGTTGCACGCGTCCCTCACGCTGTTTTCCGAAGCAAGCAACGACGAGTTCCTGCTCGAGACAATCTTCGACGTCTGGTTCGACGGTTTGCTCGATGAGGAAACGATGAACGATCTCTACTTGATATCGTAGTGGTCTGCCTGCGCCACCCGGCGTAAAGCTGTCGCGGCGCTGAGGTCACCATCCGCTGCCTTATCCCTCACACGCTGCCATCTGGCAGAGGCATGAGCTCGTGCTCTCCCGGCACGCCGGGGAAGCGGCGTTCGCGCCAATCCGCCTTTGCCTGCTCGATCCGTTCGGCTGAAGAGGAGACGAAGTTCCAAAAGATATGACGTGGCTCGGCCAGGGGCTCACCTCCTATCAGCATCAGTCTCGCCGCATGGAAGGCAGGCGCCTGGAGCACAATCTCAGCGCCGGGCGCCAGAGCTACTAATTCGGCCTCATGAAACGTACCGAACTGGCCGACAATTCCAACCTCACCGGCGACGATGTAGATCGCACGCTCACGGTGTTCGGGTTTCACCTGGTAGCGCGCACCGCTCGTGAGCACAATTTCGGCATAGACCATGTCGGAGAACGTCCTTACCGGCGAGACCAACCCGTCGGACGCGCCGGCGATCAACGTAAACTCGACGCCGTCGGCACAGATCCTCGGTATTTCGGGAGCGCCAAAATGTGCGACGTCGGCGGCAATTTCTTCATAGCGGGAGGGGAGGGCGATCCAAGCCTGAGCGCCGAAGAGATTGCTTGCCGACGCCCGGACTTCCGGTGGCGTGCGCTCGGAATGGACGATGCCCGACCCGGCCGTCATCCAGTTGACCTCGCCAGGACGGATGGTCTGCACTTTTCCCAAATTGTCGCGATGGACGATCTCGCCATCGATCAGGTAGGTCACGGCCGCAACGCCGATATGCGGATGCGGTCCCATATCGAAACCGTGACCTGCGTCGAATATAGCGGGGCCGAAATGGTCGAACAGGATGAAGGGCCCGATCATCAGGCGATCCGAGGACGGCAATACGCGCCTTATCTTCAGTCCGTCCGCAAAATCACGGATAGCTGGCTGGATGAGTGTATCGATGCCTGTGATACCGCTTTGGCGGATGGTCATGGATCTCTGTCCTTCTGCATGCCTTGTCAGCCAGGTGCTCGAACGCGCTTGAACGAAGCGGCTCGAAAGACTGTCTGAATGGCTTTGAGGAGCGCGAATTTGGAGCTCGCGTGGTGCTGTCCGGCGATGCCGCTTTCATTAAAAGCCGACACCCTCATCGACAGGATCGCGGCAAGATCTTCGGCCATTTCGGGCCTGTCGTGCAGCAGCGGCGCAAAGCTTTCCTGGTCTATGTCGTAAACCGTGACAGGGGTCATTGCCCGCAAACTCGACATCTCGCCAATACCGGCGAGCAAGCCGGTCTCGCCGAAGAAATCGCCAGGTGCAAGCCGGGAGATCTCCTGCAGTTGATCATCGTCCTCGCCAATTTGCCGGACGATGACGCCCGTCCGAACGATCATGAGCGACGGCAGCATCTCTCCCTGTCGTGCGATGATTTCGCCCTTATGGTAGGTGCGAACCGAGGCCGCTTTGGCGAGCGAACCCTGCTCGGTATCCGTTAGCGCCGAGAATACCGGTATGGAATTGATGAGTTCGATCGGGGTGAAGCCTTGGGAGGCCGCCGTCTCGTGGCCCGGCCGGTTGGTCATGGCAATCGAGCCTGAAAATGGCTCCGCCAGCAGCATGCCGGTCGACTTTGAATGGCGATAAATGAGATCGAAGATTTCGTTCCGAGCGGCACTTCGCTGGTCGATACTTGCGACGCGAAAAAACAACTCGATCTCGATAGCTGTGGCATCCAGGCTTCTGATGGTGACCGAAGGCGAAGGGTCCTGGAGGATCGAATTGCAGCTCAGCAAGACAGTGCGCATGAGGTCTACGATGATCGCCGGCGTCTTCGTTGGCGCCACCTTGACGGTTACGGCAAGTCCATGGCTCTCGTCCGGACCGCTTAGATTTGTTACCCCGATCTTGGCGAGAAGGCTGTTTGGCAGCGCCACGACATTGTGTGTCGGGGTCAGAAGTTGGGTCGACCGCCAATTGGTCTCGATAACGCGGCCTTCGGTTCCGTCGCCCAGAATGATCCAGTTTCCAAGCACGTAAGGGCGGCCGAGGTTAAGCGCGATCGCCGAAAATACGTCACCAAGCGTATTCTGGAGCGCCAGTCCCAGGATGACGGCAAACACGCCCGACGTGGCAATGAGCGTTCCGACCGGCACTGCAAAGACAAACGCCAGGATCGACAGGAACATTCCAGCGTAGACGACACCGACCACGACGTCCTGCAGGAGACGTGCCTCGCGCGGCTTTCGCTCGAAGACGAGATAGATACGGACAAATCCGATCAGCGCCCAGGCAAGGTGAACCCACCAGAGCAGCTTGACCGAGCCGATGAGGATCGCTCCTCCGGTTGTCTCGTTGTCCCCTGCGGCCTCGTACGGCACGACGCGCAGGTGGAGAACCATGGCCGACATCGCGACGAAAAAGGCGAGTTGGACGACCAGCTTCGCATTGGCGAAGCGTCTGGGGATGAGAGACCAAACGACGATCCCGGCGAGGCCGAGCAACACGATGTAGACCAGAGGAGAGTTCCACCAGTTCATGAACGATCACCGCGATGCCCGGTTCAACGTTTGGTCTCCGGCCCGGCGATCGGGCCTCTGGCGCTGGCCTTGTCTTTTTCGAGAACTGCTTCGGTGATCGAATTCGGCAGCCGTCGCGGCTTTTCGATCAGCCCGAGCACCGGCATGGCGATGATGAAGAACGCAAAATAGTAAAGCGTCGCCAGTTGGGACATGACGACGTATGCGCCTTCCGCCGGCCGGGAGCCGAGCCAGCCGAGAAAGAGGGCATTGGCAACGAACAGCCAGAAGAGCACCCTGTACCAGGGCCGATAGACCGCCGAGCGCACCTTCGAGGTGTCGAGCCACGGCACCAGGAACAGCACGGCGATCGAGCCGAACATCGCGAGCACGCCACCGAGCTTGGAATCGATCGGCCCGATATTGAAGGTGATGGCCCGCAGGATCGCATAAAACGGCAGGAAGTACCATTCCGGCACGATGTGGGCCGGCGTCTTCAGCGGATTGGCGATGCTGTTGTTGTCGGGATGGCCGAGGTAGTTCGGCAGGTAGAAGACGAAATAGGCGAAGAAGAACAGGAACACGAGGATGCCGAAGGCATCTTTGACGGTGGCATAGGGCGTGAAGTCCACGACATCGGTTTTCGATTTGACCTCGATGCCGGTCGGATTGTTCTGGCCGACGACGTGAAGCGCCCAGATATGCAAGGTCACCACGCCCACAAGCACAAATGGCAGCAGGTAATGCAGCGCAAAGAAGCGGTTCAGCGTCGGATTATCGACCGCGAAGCCGCCGAGCAAAAGCTGCTGGAGCCAGTCGCCGATCAGTGGGATGGCGGTGAAAAAGCTGGTGATGACAGTAGCGCCCCAGAACGACATCTGTCCCCAAGGCAGCACGTAGCCCATGAAGGCCGTCGCCATCATCAGCAGGAGGTTGGTGCAACCGAGCACCCACAGCAGCTCACGCGGCGCCTTGTACGAACCATAGTAGAGCCCGCGGCAGATGTGGAGGTAGACGGCAATGAAGAAGAACGACGCGCCGTTGGAATGGAGATAGCGCAGCAGCCAGCCCGAATTCACGTCGCGCATGATCTGCTCGACCGAGTTGAAGGCCAGCCCCGTATCAGGGGCGTAATGCATCGCCAGCACGATGCCGGTCAGGATCTGTGAAACCAGCATGATCGTGAGAATGCCGCCGAACGTATAGGCATAGTTCAGGTTGCGCGGGACGGGATAGACGATGAAGCTGTCATAGACCAGCCGCGGCAGCGGCAGGCGGGCGTCGAACCAACGTTCGATTCTGGTTTTGGGCGTATAGGTCGAGTGTTTGCCGCCGCTCATCGAAATGCCCCCTGCCTCAGCCGATACGGATCTTGGTGTCGGAAACGAATTGGAACACCGGTACCGCCATGTTCTCGGGTGCCGGCCCCTTCCGGACGCGGCCGGCAGTGTCGTATTGCGAACCATGGCAGGGGCAGAACCAGCCGTCGAAATCGCCTTCCTGACCATGCGGGATGCAGCCAAGATGGGTGCAGACCTGGATCATCACCACCCAGGCTTCCTTGCCCGGCATAGTTCGATTGGCGTCGGTTGCCGGCGCATCGGCCGGCAGGTTGGCGTTGCGGGCAATTGGATCCTTGAGCTCGGCGAGACTGACTGCCTGGCCGTCCTTCCTCTCTTTTTCGGTGCGGTTGCGCACGACAACCGGCTTGCCGTGCCAGTCGACGATCAGCGACGTTCCCGGCGTCAGCGAGGAGACGTCGACCTCGATCGCGGCGGGCGCCTCGACGCGCAATGTGTGCTCGGCTGTGGAGGTTTCGGAAAGGTCGGCCATGATGGCGACTCCTATTGTCGGAAGCTGCGTCATCGCGTTGGTGGCAATCGAGCAAAAGTCAGACCACGGCTTTCGCGTTTCCAGTCTGCTCGTGCCGCGCGGAATATGCCGGCCGTGGCCGGGTGTGAGCCATCGTGCCAACGGCACGTGCGTCCAATACTTTCGTTTAGGATTTCCTGAGCGAAGGACTGGCCGGGCCGGCGATGATGCCATCATGGAAGGTTCTGGATTCCTCCAGATAACCGTTGGCCGCTGAGCTGGCATACGTCCCGGCATTGCGCACGGCGATCCCGAACTTCAGTCCGACCATACCTCGGCATAGGCACGTCTAGCTGTCGGTGTCGTAGTCGTCGTCTCCGCCAAGTGCGAGTTTCTGGAGCGGTTGTCTCGCGTGGCGCGGGGCAGGTTTTCCGCTCGGCGACGACCAGTTGCGGGATTCAATCGGGTTCAGAAAAGGGAAAAGCGGTGAAACTCTACTACAGCCCTCTCGCCTGCAGCCTGGCGGACCACATCGCTCTGGAAGAGGCCGGTGTTTCCTTCGAGCGCGAAAGTGTGAACCTCAAGACCAAACGGACAGGCTCCGGGGATGATTTCACTACCGTCACGCGCAAGGGCTATGTTCCAGCCCTCGTGCTGGATAGCGGCGAAACGCTGACGGAAAATATCGCCGTCCTCGACTGGATTGCGTCGCAATACCCGCCACTGGCAGTGGCGGGGCCGTTGGGCCGTACCCGCCTTCTCGAAGCGCTGACCTACATCTCAACTGAAATACACCGAAGCTTCAAGCCGATGTGGCACCAAAGCAGCGATGCCGAAAAGGCCAGGGCGAGCGCGACGATTACGAGCCAACTCGAGTTCGTCGCTGACGGGCTCGAGACCGACTATCTGTTCGGCGACAAGCCCAGCGTCGCGGATTTTTATCTTTTCGTGATGCTGCTTTGGGCGGCCCGCTTCCAAGTCCCTGTTCCCGCGCCTTTGCAAGCCCTTCGCGTCCGAATGGCTGCCCGACCGGCCGTGCGCATCGCAATGGATCGTGAGGGCCTCGTCTGAAGCTGAGGGCGACTTCGAGCATAAGACCAGATGCAACATGTCCTCTCGCCCAAACAGAAGATCAGGAGTCATTCTCATGCTGCCGTTCCTGCGGATGCTACATCTACATCCAGCCGCTTCCAAGCGCGGGGACGGCCTAGGTCTCGAATTTCTGAGGAGGGAAATCGAGGAAACGCTTGACCTGACCGGCATTCAATCAGAGTTCGCCGCACTGCCTCCTGGCCGAGTGTTACAGTGGTTGGTCCGCCGCCCGCAGTCACCATCGAAATAGGCAACATTTCCTGTCGGCCGATGAGGCGGGCGGTCCGGTCGTTCCTGCTTGTTGGTCATTACAGAGGCTTCATCATGAATGCGAGTAAGGCTCCCGACACGGTCGATCATCGCCGCCGGCGCATTGTTGGTGCTGCAGCAATGACGTTCGCCGCCACCGAACTCGGCTTGAGCGAGCCGGCGGCCACTTGGACGGTCGAGGCGAGGGCATCTGCTACGCAAGCCACGCAGAAATCATTCGGCTCGCTCGGGCAGGTCAATGCCGGAAATCTGAGCGTCGGATATGCGGAGCTGGGGCCCGCCGAAGGTGCCCCAGTGATCCTGCTTCATGGCTGGCCTTATGACATTCACACCTACGCCGATGTCGCTCCCCTGCTTGCCGCAAAGGGGTACCGCGTGATTGTGCCCTACCTGGGCGGCTACGGCACTACGCGCTTCCTGTCGGACGAGACGATGCGCAACGGCCAGCAGTCGGCGCTCGCCGCGGATACGATCGCCCTGATGGATGCGCTGGGGATCGAAAAGGCCACGATCGCCGGCTGCGACTGGGGCGCTCGAACGGCCAATGTCGTTGCCGCGCTCTGGCCTGAGCGTTGCAAGGCGATCGTCTCGGTGAGCGGCTATCTCATCGGAAATCAGCAGGTCGGCATGGTGCCGCTGGCACCGGAGGCGGAGCTTCAATGGTGGTATCAGTATTACTTCGCCACGGATCGCGGCCGCGCCGGCTACGAGAAATACACGCGCGATTTCGCCAAACTCATCTGGCAACTCGCTTCGCCGCAGTGGAATTTCGATGATGACATCTTCCAGCGCAGCGCCGCAGCACTGGACAACCCGGATCACGTCAGCATCGTCATTCACAATTACCGTTGGAGGCTCGGCCTGGCACAGGGCGAGCCGGAATATGACGTTCTGGAAAACCGGCTGGCCGAAGCTCCCGTGATCACAGTGCCGACCATTACCCTTGAGGGCGATGCCAATGGCGCACCCCATCCCGACAGCAGTTCCTACGCCAAGAAATTCTCGGGCAGATACACGCACCGGATCATCACCGGCGGTATCGGCCACAACTTGCCTCAAGAAGCCCCGCAAGCCTTTGCCCAGGCTGTCATCGACGTCGGCGAATACTGATCAAAATCCATGACGTGCCCCCGACCGCAAGGAATAAAACGGGAAGAGTCCTGGTTCTCGGCACAGCCTCCGGTCCGCTTAGGCGAGAACAGCTCTCCCGCCGACCCAGACCGACGCGATGTTGGCCCTGGAAGCGGAGTAGACGATCTTCTGAAGGATGCCGTCGCCGTCGTCGAGTTCGTCCCACAGGTGAATTGTGCCTCTGGGCGCGGCGGTGTCGACCAGGATCGCATCGAAATGGTAGCCAGGCGAGAATCGCCCCACAGGCAAGCCGAGTGCCGCGCCACCGCCTGCCGTCGCCAGGTGGAAGGACTCGCGAAAGTCGACGCGTGCTGTTCCGGCCGTGCCGCGCGTCTCGGCCGCTAGCGCCGGGTCGGTGCCGGTTTCCAGCATGCGCGACGACATGACCGTCGCGCGCATCGCATCGAACATCGAGGCGCTCGGTCCCCCGGAAATGTCGGTGCCGAGCCCGACCTTGACACCCTTCTCGAGGGCCGCCCTCAACGGGAACACGGCGCCTGCGAAGTAGGCGTTGGAGACGGCGCAGTGCGCCACGGCCGCCTTGCGCACGCGGATCGTCTCCATGTCGGCAAGCGTAATGAAATTGGCGTGCGCGAGCACGCTGCCGGCGCGCAGCAGGCCAAAGCGATCAAGGCTAGACGTGTCGCTGATCCCGTGGCGCTGCAGCACGTAGCCATGCGCCCAGTCGCTCTCCGAGCAATGCGTCTGCACATGGCAGCCGCATTCCTGCGCAAGCGTGCCGAGCCCTTTGAGGGCGGCGTCGGTACAGGAGGGGATGAAGCGCGGCGTAATGACCGGCTTTACCCGTCCCGTGGCATTGTCCGGATGCCCATGCACGTAGTCGATCAGAGCGCGCGTGCCATCGATGGCCGCGTCCGCCGAGGTATCGCGATAATAGGCCGGGCACTCGTCGGGATTGTCCATCGCCACTTTACCGACCAGCGCACGTTGCCCACGTTCGAGGCAAATGTCGACGAGCAGCCTTGTCGCGTCCTGGTGGATGGTTGCGAAATAGAGCGCTGTGGTCGTGCCGTTAGCGATCAGGTCGTCGACCAGCAGGCCGTAGCTGCGCCGCGCGAAGGCGAGATCGGCGTAGCGCGCCTCCAGGGGAAACGTGTGTTTGTGGAGCCAGGCCTCGAGCGGCACGTCCAGCGCTCTGCCGAGCTGCGGATATTGCGGCGCGTGCACGTGAAGATCGACGAAGCCGGGCAGCAGATAACTCTGCGCCGGCAAGGTCGCCAGCGAACCGGTCCGGCGCGCGGCCTCCAGCGCCTCGTCATAGCCGGCATCATGCGGATGCAGCACCGAGGCGATGATGCCTGATTGATCGATTGCGATCAGGGCATGGAGCAACTCTTCCACGAGCCCGCGCTCCGGCGCGTGAAAGCCGCTGGCCAGAAGCGTCTTGCCGCTCAGGTCGCTCACCTGTCCTCCGCCGAAGAACAGCTACGCACTGCCGTCGCGAAGCGCCAGAGCGTGATTGCCCGTCCGTCGATGCCGATGACAATATCGGAAGGGCTGCCGCTCATGCGGCTTGCGCCGTCGTGCCGTAGGTGATGCCCTTCTCCTTCAGCCAGCGGCGATAGGCGATCGACGAGCCGTCGGCCCGCGTCGGGATTTCCGCGCGCGGCTCGAGCGGCAAAAGAAGTGGCCGCTGGTTCTCCAGGATGATGCGGTCCTGCAGGAAGATGAGCTGCTGGAACTGCACAAGTTCGGTCGTGGTCGATACGTCGTCGATCAGGAACATGACGGGGTGCGCGCGGCAGCGGTCCGGATCGAGGGGCTGCACGAACAGACAGATCACGTCCCACCGGGTAGCCGAGTTGGGGCAGGTCTTGTAGAGCATCACCGCGAAAGGATTGGCGACCCGGTACATGTATTGGGTCATGATGCCGCCGGTCGCCGAGAGTGCTGCCTGCGGCTGGAAGAATTCGCAGTTGGTCGCCCACACCTCATCCACGTCGCGGCGGATTTCGGTTGTGTAATGCCGCACTTCCGTGTGCGGCTCGGCGCCCAATATGTCGGTATGGACGAAGGGGAAATGCGCCATGTCGAGGAAATTCTCGACGATGCGCAGGCCGGACGCCTTTACCGCGATCGCTCCGCAAACGACAGGCCGGCGATCGTCCTCATAGGCCTCCGGGATCGACAGCACATCGCCGGCCGGCATGCCGAGCGTGATCCATAGATAGCCGTAGCGTTCCTTGGCCGGGACTTGGCTGCCGTCGCCGGCACGCGACACATTGACCGGGCCTGCCGTATCGCGGGCTACCAACAGATCGACGCCCAGAAGCCGGTTCGGCATCGTGCCGACCGGAATCTCGTTCAGCGCGTCAATGCAATACCATTGGTCGAGGGCCGCCTGCTCCGCAGCTCGCTTAATCGTCATTGTTGCGTCCTTCCTGTGCTATCTCACTGCCGATAGATGCGGTCCATCACGGCCCGGTGGTCGGCCATCGCCGCCTCGACATCGAAAGAGGCGAAGTCGCCTCTCGCGATAATCTGCCGGCCGTTGATGTAGGAATAGTCGACCTTGGAGGGTCCGCAAAGCACCAGCGCGGCGAGCGGGTCGCGCTCGGTGCCGGAAAGGCCGAGTTGGCTGCGTTTGACCGCGATGAAGTCGGCGCACATGCCGGGCGCGAGATGGCCGATGTCATTGCGGCCGAGCAGGGCAGCGCCACCGCGCGTCGCCATTTCGAGGGCCTCGCGCGCGGACAGCGCCGTCGGCGTGCCGCCGAAACCGCCGCGGCCGCCGGGCTTTTCGGAGAGGTAGTGGTGCGGCGCGACACGCTGAAGCATCAGCGCCAGCCGCGCTTCCATGAACAGGTTCGACGTGTCGTTCGAGGCCGAGCCGTCGACGCCAAGGCCGACCTTCACGCCCTTGTCGAGCATCTCGCGGATTTTCGCGATGCCCTGGCCGCAGCGCATGTTAGCCGACGGGCAATGGGCGACCCCGGTGCCGGTTCCGGCGAAGCGGTCGATCTCGTCGCTGGTCATGAAAATCGAGTGGGCGAACCAGACGTCGTCACCGAGCCAGCCGACGGATTCGGCGAACTCGACCGGCCGTTTGCCATAGATTTCGAGGCAGTACTTCTCCTCGAAAAGCTCTTCGGCAAGGTGCGAATGCAGGTTCACGCCCTTGTGGCTGCGCGCCAGCGATGCCGCATCGCGCATCAACTCCGGAGTCACCGAGAAAGGCGAGCAAGGAGCCAGGATGATTCGGCTCATTGAATGCCGCGACGCGTCGTGATAGCCGCCGATCAGCCGTTCGGCATCCTTCAGGATATCCTCTTCCTTTTCGACGCAGCGATCCGGCGGCAAGCCGCCCTGGCTTTCGCCGCGCGACATGGCTCCACGCGCAGCGTGGAAACGCAGACCGATATCGCGGGCCGCACCGATCGTCGCGTCGAGCGTGCAGTTGTTGGGCAAGATGTAGAGGTGATCGGAGCTGGTCGTGCAGCCCGAATGGATAAGCTCGGCCATCGCTACGCGCGCCGAGACACCTATCGCATCGTCGTCGAGCTCGGCCCAGATCGGATAGAGCGTCTTCAGCCAGACAAGCAGTTCGTCGTTCTGAGCCATCACACGGGTGAGGTTCTGGTACATATGATGATGCGTGTTCACCATGCCCGGCATGACGACATGGCCCGATAAGTCGAGCACCTCGTCGGCACTGGAGGCACTGAGTTCCGCGGTGGTGCCGACCGCTTCGATGACGTTGTCGTCGATCATCAAGGCGCCGTCGGAAATCTCGCGGCGCGTATCATCGAAGGTGGCGAGCAGATCGATGTTCTTGACAAGCAGGCGGGGCATGACGGTCTCAACACATGTCGCGGAAATAGGGTTCGCCGAGAGCAGCCGGCGCGGCCATTACCCGGCGCATGCGCTGCCAGGCAAGCACCGGCACGATGATCAGGGCGATCGTGCCGAGATAGGGCAGCATCGACAGGATCGGCGCCGCGATCGGCCAGTTGCGTGCTTGGCCGACGAAGCCGAGCGAGGTGATGAGACCGAACAGCAGAGCGGCCAGCACGGCGTTGAGGGGCCGGTAGCCTGCGAAGATGACGAGAGAGACGGCAATCCAGCCGCGGCCGGCCACGACGCCTTCCGACCAGGAGGGAACGAAGGCAAGCGTGAGGTAAGCGCCGGCGCCGGCCGCCAGCGCCGAGCCCGCGGCGACATACCAGAAGCGGATGCTTAGCACCGAAATGCCGGCGGCGTCGGCTGCCGCGGGGTTTTCGCCCACCGCGCGCATGTTCAGCCCGTGGCGCGTGCGGAACATGATGTAGTGCAGCACAACCGGCAGGACGATGTAGATCAGGTAGACAAGGATGTTCTGCGTGAAGATCGCGCGACCGAGCAGCGGGATGTCGCTAAGATAGGGAATAGCGATCGGCGCGAAGGTCGCCGGCGCCGGCATGCCGGAATAGGCGCGACCGATCGTTGCGGCCATGCCGGTGCCCATCAGCGTCAGCGCCAGGCCGCACAACACCTGGTTCGCTTTAATGACGACGGTGCCAAGAGCGAAGACGCAGCCAATGAGGAAACCGACGGCAAGCGCAAGGACGAAGCCGAGCATAGGGTGCGGCGTGGCGACGACGACCGCGATGCCAGTGATTGCACCGAGCGCCATAAGCCCTTCGACGCCAAGATTGACGACGCCGGCGCGCTCGGAGAGCGTCTCGCCCAGCGCCGCCAGCGCCAGCACGCCGCCGGCGAGAATGGAGGTCTGGATCAGTCCGGCGATCATGTCCATGGGTGTTTCCTCAGCTCGCGACCGGTTCGGTCCGCGTGATGCGGTAGTGAGCGAGTTCGTTGCCGATCGCCGTGAAGAACAGGATCAGTCCGGTGATGGCGAGCACGGCCGAGACGGTGATGCCTTGCGTCTGCAGGATGATGCCCGAATTCAGGATGACGCCCATCAAAGCCGCGCCTGCGAGCACGCCAAGTGAGGAACCGCGCGCCAGCACCGCGACCATGATGCCGAGATAGCCGAAATTGTTGGAAATGCCGCCCTGCAGGCGATGCACCGTGCCAGCTACTTCCAGCATACCGGCGATGCCGGCGATCGCTCCCGACATCAGCAGGACGACGATCAGGCGGCGGCGGAACGGCATGCCCGCATAAAGCGCCGCGCTCGGGTTCGACCCAGCGACCCGCACCTCGTAACCCCAGCGCGTGTAGTTGAGCAGTCCTGCGATGACAAAGGTGAGCAGGATCGCCAGCGGGAAACCGTAGTGCACGATACCCCAGAATTCAGGCACGTCATGCGGCAGACGTGCAGTGGTCGCGAGCGCATGGCCGCTCGGGTCGAGCCATGGTCCGGTGGCGACGTAGTAGACCATCAGCGTCGCCACGAAATTCAGAAGCAGGGTGGTGATGAGTTCGCTGACATCGGCGTAGGCGCGCGCCAGCGTCGGCACCAGTATCCAGAGCAGCCCGCCGAGCGCGCCAGCGATGAACATAACAGGCAGGATCAGCCAGGTCGGGCCGGGAATGAACAGCGCGACTGCCGTGGCGCTGAAGGCGCCGGCATAGAATTGGCCCTCCGCGCCGATGTTCCAGGCGCCGATTCTCAGCGCTACCCAGACCGACAGGCCGGTCAGGATCAGGGGAGTGACCAGAAGTCCGACATCTTCCAGCCCGAAGCTCGAGCCAAAAGTCGAGTTGAGCACCTCCCAGGCGAGTTCGACGGGAGCATTGCCGCGAGCGGCCAGAACCAGGCCGGCGACCCCCAGTGCCAGCACGATCGCCAGGGCACGTGCCGCAAAGGCAACGGAGGGCTGCGCGGATGGAACGCGCTGGAGCTTGATCGCCAAGGTCAGTGCTTCCCGGCAGCGGCCTGGGCGCCAGCACTGGACCGCATCTGCCCGCCCATCATCAGGCCGATTTCCTCGATGTCGGTGGAGGCAGTCTCCACCGCGCCCATGATCCTGCCATGGAACATTACGGCGATGCGATCCGACAGGTTGAACAGCTCTTCCAGCTCCTCGGAAATGAAGAGCACACCGACGCCGGCATCGCGCAATTCGACGAGATAGTGCATCATCGTGTTGATCGCGCCGACATCGAGGCCACGGCTCGGATAGGCGGCGATCAGAACCTTGCTTGCGATGCGCATCTCGCGGCGTGCGACGAGGCGCTGCTGATTACCGCCGGAAAGGTTGCGCATGGGCATGCCGAAATTGGGCACCGCAACGGATGCCGCTTCGGCGATCGTGCGCGCAAGAGCAGCCGCTAGGCGCGGTCGGAACGCGAAGCCCTTTGAAACAGGCGCCGACGCATATTCGCGGATTATGGCGTTGTCGGTGATTGAAAGCGCCGGCGCCAGACCGCTGTGCAGCCGGTCTTCGGGAATGTGGCCGACGCCGAACTTCGCGTAATCGACCGCGCCGGCGGTCGTGACGCCCTTTCCGCCGAGCAGTATCTGGCCCGAGTGGATCGGCCGCAAGCCGGTGACGACCTGGGTCAGCTCCTTCTGGCCGTTGCCGGCCACACCGGCGATGCCGAGAATCTCGCCGGCATGGATGTCGAGCGAAACCTCGTCGAGAAGGATGCCGCCCACGTCGTCACGCGCGACGACGGATTTGAGGCTGAGCACCGGCTCGGCGGAGATGCCGGCCGCGCCTGGCTGCCTGGCACGCAGATTGCTGAGCACGATCTCACGGCCAACCATCAGGCGCGCCAGCATCTTCTCGCCGCAGTCCGCGGTATTTTCGGTGGCCACCTTGCGGCCGCCGCGCAGCACGGTGATGCGGTCTGATATTTCCAGGACCTCGTCGAGCTTGTGGCTGATGAAGATCACCGCATTGCCCCGGGACACGAACTGCTTGAGCGCCTTGAAGAGCTCGCGCGCTTCCGCCGGAGTAAGCACTGCAGTCGGCTCGTCGAGGATCAGAACACGGGCATTGCGCGCGAGCACGCGTAGGATTTCCACGCGCTGCTGCTCGCCGGTCGAAAGATCGGCGACGCGCGCGGATGGCCGTACCGCGAGGTTCAGCTTCTCGGCCAGTGCGGCAGTCCGCGCCTCGAGCACCGACGAGCCAATACGCTTGGGCGTTTCGGACCAGCCGAGATGAATATTCTCGGCGACCGTGAAGGCGGTCACCAGCTTGAAATGCTGGTGGACCATGCCAATACCGGCGGAGATCGCATCGACTGGAGATGCGAAATGCTTGGCATAGCCGTCGACGACGATCTCACCGGCATCCGGCTGATAGATGCCGGTGAGGATGTTCATCAAGGTCGATTTGCCGGCGCCATTCTCGCCGAGCAAGGCGTGGATCTCCCCCGGCATCACGTCCAGGTCGACGTCCTGGTTGGCAACGACGCCGGGGAAATATTTGCTGATGCTCTTGAGCAGCACGAGCGGCGGTGCGCCGGAGCCAGGCTCGTAACGTCCCGGGGAGGTGGACGGCACCTCCATGCCGCCGTAGCGGTGCTCGCTCGAAGCATGATGAACTGGAACAAAATCATTCATCCCGCTTAGCTCTTTGCCTTCTGCCGCATAGTCTATCCGAAAACTCTGCAATCTTTCAGGATTACGCTTGGAGGCCGCTGACGCCTTCGATCGACCAATCCCAGTTGTAGAGTTCCTCTTCGGTCATGCGATGGCCGGCAGCCACCTTGACGTTGCCCTTGGTGTCCTTGATCTCGCCCTCGAACGGGCTCCAGCCGCCGAGAATCTTGTCGCGCACGGCATCGGCCTGCTTTGCGACCTCGGTGGGCACCGTCTCGCCCCAGGCATCGCGGTCGATACCGCCGCCCATCGGCAGGATGGTCTGCGATGGCGTCCACTTGCCTTCGAGGCGCAGGCGCACCTGGTCGACATAGAATTTCTTGAAGTCGATGGCGATCGAGGAGACGTAGGCCTTCGGCCCGTAGCGGCGGATGTCGGTATTCCACATCACGGCCTTCGCGCCGCGCTGCTCGGCCACCTGCAGATAGCCTGCTTCGTCCATGATGCCGAACAGAAGGTCGGCGCCGTTGTCGATGAGCGCGGTGCCGGCCTGGGTGGCAGCCTGCGGATCGAACCACGAGTTGATGACGATGGTCTGCATCGTGGCGTTGGGATTGACCGAACGGGCGCCCATCAGGAAGGCATTGGTGCCGGAAAAGACCGACGGAACAGGGAAGGAGGCGACGTAGCCGAGCTTGCCGCTCTTGCTCATCAGGCCCGCGGCGACACCGGTGACGTAGGTTGGGTACCAGTGGGCGAGATAGTAGGTCGAGAGATTTTCGAGCGGGTTGCGGCCATCGCATTCATAGAAGGCGACGTCCGGCGAACGCTTGGCCACGTCGTAGAGGAAGTCGCCATAGTTGGAGGTGGCAAACACCATGTTGGCACCTTCCGAGACGAACTGGCGGAAGGTGCGGGTCGCGTCGGCCGAATAGGGGATGCTTTCGACGAACAGCGTCTTCAGCTTCGGGAACGCTTCCTGCACGGCCTTCATGCCCTGGTCGTGGCTCCAGGTCCAGCCTTCATCGGTCACCGGACCGGTGTGGCCGAAGGCGATGACCGCGTTTTCCTCGGCGACGGCGGCGAGCGGCGTCTGTGCATTGGCGGGCGTGATAAGGCCGGATTTCGGCAGGAGCAGCGAGGCGCCGGCCGCGGCGCCCATGTTGAGGAAGCCTCGGCGGGAGAGATTGCGCAGGTCGATCATGCTTCGGTCCTTTGTTCCGTGTCGTGTTCAGTTCGGGAGAGACAGTTCGGTTTCCATGAGGCGGTCGATTTCTGCCGACCAGTCGGCCGACCATGCCTGCTTGATGTCGTCATCGAGCCATGCTGCGGACAGGCCAGCCAGCGCGATCCGCTTCAGTGCCGACGGCCCGAGCGCAAAATTTTCGGCGATCAGCGCGTATTCGCGGTCGAGCGTCGTGGCGAACATGGGCGGATCGTCGGAGTGGATCGTCACGGTAAGCCCGGCCTCGATCATGCGGCGGATCGCGTGGTCGGGCGCGGTGAGGTCACGCCAGACGGTGGTGGCCAGCGTCGTGCTCGGACAGCAGGTGAAGACGATGCCCATCTCCTTGCACTGCTCCATCAGCGCCGGATCGTCGACGACATGGTAGCCGTGGTCGACCCGTCTCAGGCCGAGGACGTCGACGGTATCGCGGACATAGTCCGCCGGGCCATCCTCGCCCGCATGGTTGGTGACATTGAGCCCGGCAGCCCGCGCTCGCTCGACGATGCGCGCAAACATCGGCGGCGGGTTCGGGCGTTCGTCGTAATCGAAGCCGATGCCGATCACCTCAGCCGGGCGCTCGGCCAGAACCATGTCCAGGAAGCGCTCGCCACCTGCCGCGCCGAGCGGCTTCGCATGCGCCGGTATCAGCTTTGCCATAAGCCCATAGCGCTCCTTTGCGCGGTGAAAGCCGTCGAGGATGCCTTCGAGCATAGTCGAATAGGCCACGCCATGAGCCAGATGCGCATGCGGGCTGAAGAACAGTTCGACGTAGCGCGCACCGGCTTTAGCGCAGCGCTCCAGTGCCTCGAAGGTGATGCGAGAGAAATCGTCCGCAGTCCTGATCGAGGCGCAAACCAGATCGTAAATCTTCAGGAAATCCAGCAGGTTGCCGTAGCTGTAGAGCTCCGATGTCAGTCTGCCGTCCGGCAGCGGCACCGCGTTCAGCGCCGCCAGCTCGGCGAATGTCTCCGCGGATACGGCGCCCTCGAGGTGCAAGTGCAACTCGACCTTCGGCATGAGCTGAATGAAACTTGACAACGACATCGACGCTCACTCGCCCGGATCGGCAACCCCAAAGCCGTACCTGGTTTTCTTGGGCGACGGACGGCTGCCGAGTTGTTCGATAATCGCGGCTTTTTCCAACTGTCCGATCACCTGATACGCAACAGATGTCAGGGAAACGGGGCTTGCACAAGCCAAAAAATGATGCCTAACTAGACACATTATAAAACTGCTTAAAAAATGTGCAGGCCGGGAGAAATATAGGCATGAAGCACCTACGGGAAGCGCAGAACCCTGCGCCTCCGCCTCAAACAACGCGCCTGCGCTTCATCGGCCGACTGGTGTCGTCGAGCTTTGGCGAGTTCGCCGACAGGCGTGCCGCTCGGCTCAATCTCGATCTGCTGGTGCACGAAGCCGCGGACGATTTTTTTGTCGTCCAGGTTTCGGGCCAGCCCGATCTCATCGATGCCTTCGAGATGGCATGTAGCTTGGGGCCAATCGACTGTCTGGTGATGGACTGCGAACGGGCCGAAATTTGGGAATATTCCAGAGGGAAAGACGCAGAATGACGATACAGGCTGGATGGCACCCAGTGGCGCTGTCGGGATCGATCGAGCCGGGCAGTTCGGCCGGAATCCGCCTTGGCGGAAACGAGCTGGTGGTCTGGCGCGACAACAGTGGCGCAGCGCATGTGTGGGAGGATCGCTGCCCGCATCGCGGTATGAAGCTGAGCTTCGGTTTTGTCCGCGGCGATCATATTGCCTGTCTTTATCACGGCTGGCAGTACGATGCGGCCGGCCAGTGCCGATACATTCCGGCCCACCCCGATCTCAGGGTGCCGGCGTCCATTACCGTGTCTGCCCACAGATCGGCCGAGGCGGCTGGGATAGTCTGGACGGCACTGGATCCGGCAGCAGCATTGCCCGAATTGCCTGCCTTGGCAGAGGAGGTGGTGCCGGTCCGCAGCCTGCATCTCGACAGTCCCGCCGCAATGGTGATCGATGTCGTGAGGGCCATGCCGCCCAGGCCCTTCTCCCGCGGATCCGGGCTCGCTGAGCTGAAGGCGCTGAGCGGGATGCTGTTCAGCCTGACGGTCGGCGAAGACACGCTGCTTCTTGGCCTGCAGGAACTGACCGACAAACGATCGGCCCTACACATCGTGATTGACGGACCGGCAGCCAAGTATGCCGGCAAGGGGCAGAAGCATTTCTTCGCTTGGACGAGCGAGCTGCGTCATCATCTCGAGACCGGGCGTACCGGCGCGACCTCGACGACGCGGGCTGCATGATGGCGAGGATCACGCTCTACAACTACGAGCTGGACGAAAACTGCTACAAGGTGCGGCTGGCGCTTTCCATGCTCGGCCTGGAATGGCAGACCGTTGCAGTCGATGCATTTCCGGGGGCGGAGCAGAAGACGCCGCCATTCCTGGCCATGAACCCGGCGGGCAGCCTGCCCATTCTCCGCGACGACGAGGTGACGATGTTCGGCGCCGAGTCCATCATCGTCCATCTGGCGCGCAGCCACGATTCAACGGGTGCATGGCTGCCGGCGGATGGTTCGGATTTCGCCAAGGTGATGCAGTGGCTTTTCTTCGCGGCCGGCGATCTCGGCGTTGCCAGCGCCGCGCGCCGCCATGCCATGTTCGGCGCCGGCGGCGACGAGGCTGCGCTGCGGGCCGGTGCCGCGCACGCACTCCGCGCCATGGACGACCATATGACCGCGCGGGGTTTCGAGAAGAAAGAATGGTTCGCTGCGGACCGCCCGACCATCGCCGACATCGCGCTTTTTCCGGCGTTTGCGCTGAGCCGCGATTTCGGCGTCGACCATGACGAGTATCCGGCGCTGCGCCGCTGGGTGCGTCGCTTCCGCGCGCTTCCGGGCTTCACGACCATGCCGGGCATCCCCGATTACCATTGACGCCCAACATTCGACGAGAACGAGGCAAGCAACAGAATGACCTCTCTCACGCGCTTTTCCGTCCAGCCGCTCTCGTCCATGACCCGGCGGCTGGCCGGCGTCGCTTCCGGGCGAGCCGATCCCGATCTGGTCATTGCCGGCGCACGCGTGTTGTCGACCTATTCGGAGCGCGTGCTTCCAGGCCGCGAGATCTGGTTGTCGGGAGGGCGGATCGCCGCTGTGAAGCCGGCCGGCACTTATAAGGGTGGCAGCGCCAGGATATATGACGCCAGGGGCGGCATCGTCGCCCCCGGCCTGGTCGATCCGCACATCCACATCGAATCCTCGATGGTGACGGCCTGCGCCTATGCCGAGGCGGCGCTGCTCAACGGCACCACGACCCTCTTCTGCGACAGCCACGAGATCGGCAACGTCATGGACGTTGCTGGCATCGAGGCGATGCTGGAGGACGCGCGCCTGGCGCCGTTGTCCATTTTCCTGACGGTTCCGAGCACCGTCCCGGCAACTTCGCCGTTGCTGGAAACGGCCGGTGGCGACCTGACAGCCGAGAAGATCGGCGCATTGTTCGACAAATGGCCGGAAGCCGTGGCGCTAGGCGAGAAGATGGATTTCGTGCCAGTGGCTATGGGCGATGAACGCAGCCATGCCATCCTCGCTGCGGCGCTGAGACGCGGCCGCCCGGTGTCGGGACACGTCTATGGACGCGAATTCGTGTCGGCCTATGCGGCCTCCGGCGTCACCGATACCCATGAGGCGATCGACCGCGAGATCGCCGACGACATGCTCGAGGCCGGCATCTGGCTGTTCCTGCGTGGCGGCCCGCCGACGACACCGTGGCACAGCCTGCCCGCAGCGATCAAGACGATTACGGAACTCGGAGCCTCGCATAAGCGCATCGCGGTCTGCACCGACGACCGCGATGCTGACGACCTGATGCTCTTCGGCCTGGACTGGGTGACGCGCGAGGCGATGAAGGCCGGCATGACGCCGGAGCAGGCCTGGTCGATGGGCTCGCTGCATGGCGCGACGCGCTTTGCAATGGAAGGCGAAATCGGAGGCCTCGGTGGTGGCCGCCGTGCCGACCTGGTGCTGCTCGACGACGGCTTCGATCCCGTTAGCACGTGGTATGGCGGCGAACTCGTCGTCGATGACGGCAAGATCATGCCGCTGCTCGACCAGGCCCTCTCGACCCGCTACCGCTATCCGGACACGGCCTACCACACAGTGAAGCTGCCGAAGCAGATCAAGCTGACGCCGGAGCTGCCAACCGGCAAGGTGGTGGCGCATACCATCCGCACCGAACTGCCGGGGATCACGCTCGGCCACCAGAAGATCACGCTCGATCCGTCCAACGATTGGCAGAACCATTTCGACCGCCACGGCCTGTGCTTCGTCACTGTGGTCGAGCGCCATGGCAAGTCGGACGGCAACGTCGCCTACGGGCTGCTCAGCAATTTCACGCTGCGACGCGGCGCCGTCGCATCGTCTGTCGGTCACGACAGCCACAACATCATCATCGCCGGCCTCAACGAGGCCGACATGCAGGTGGCGCTGCGGGCGATCGAGGAAACGCAAGGCGGCGTCTGTGTCGTCGTCGACGGCAAAGTGACTGCCATGGTTGAACTGCCGATCGCCGGCCTTTTGTCCGACAAGCGCGTCACTGAGGTCGCGGAGGAGGTGAAGATCCTCAAACGGGAATGGGAGGCGGCCGGCTGCTGCATTCCCTATATGGGCTTCAACCTCATCCCGCTCTCGGTCATCCCCGAAATCCGTATCACCGACAAAGGTCTCGTGCTGGTGCCGGAAATGGAGATCGTCCCCGCCTTTGAGGCCGCCTGAGTGGATCCCTTCCGACTTGGGCTGGTCTCACCGCGCATCCATTATTTCCAAATGGTCGCGCGGCTGGGCTCGGTTCGCCAGACCGCGCAGGCGCTCAACGTGGCGCCATCCTCCATCAGCCGCGTCATCAAGGGCCTGGAGGACGAACTGGGCACGCCGCTCTTCGAGCGTGTGCGCCAGCGACTGAAACTGACCAGCGCAGGCGAGCTTCTGCTCTACCACGCGCGTCAGAGCATCACCGAGTTGGCGCGCGCCTCGTCCGAGATCAATGATCTCAGTGGCCTCAACCGCGGCTCGTTGTCCGTGGCGATCGTGGAGAGCGCGGCGCGCGGGCTCGTGCCGAACGCGCTGAAGGAATTCTGGAAGCGCCACCCGCAGATATCGGTCGACGTGCATGTCGCCGGGTCGCAGCGCGCCTGCGATGCGGTTGCCGACGGCGAATGCGATCTGGCGCTTGCTTTCGACGTGCGCGTGCCGCGCAACGTGCGCAAGATCGCGAGCACGCCTCTGCCGCTGGGCGTCGTCGCTCATCCGGGCAGCCGCCTTGCCGGCCGCAAGGAAGTGAAGCTGTTCGATCTTGCCGGCGAACAGGTCATCGTCTCGGACAACAGCCTTGCTTTGGGCATTTCGATCGACGATGCGATCGGGCGCTCCATGATCGACATCACGCGACGGTCACGGACCAACTCGATCGGACTGATGACCGAGATGGTGCGCCTCAACCTCGGCGTGGTGCTTCGCACCAAGCTCGGCATCGAGCCGGAAGTGGCTGACGGATCGCTCGTTTTCGTGCCGTTGCGCGATTCTCGCATGAACCCGCACCGGCTGATGCTGCTCGCCCGGCTTGAACGCGAAATGTCGGATGCGGCCTCCGCATTCGCGGCGCTGCTGGCCCGCATGGTCGAGGCGTTGCATGATTAGTTGTTGCATTTTGCGCATCGATAAAGAGAGTAATTTGTCCCTATCTCGAACAACTGAGCTTTGCGAGACTTCCCGGCCGAAGGGGATGTCATGAAGCAGAGTGCGGTCGACGCGGTCATTCGGGGGCTTAAGCGGGCGGGAGTGAGCATCGTCTGCTATCTGCCCGATTCGTTGTTCAAGGAGCTCTACCCGGCCCTTGATGCCGATCCGGATATCCGCACGATCCGCGTCACCAACGAGGGTGAGGGCGCGGCGATATGTGGCGGGGTCTTCCTGTCGGGCAAGCGCGCGGCGCTGGTCATGGAAAATTCCGGCTTGCGCGCCTCGGTCGAGCCGCTGGCCCGCATGGGCCTTGGAGCCGGCATCCCGGTCATGATGCTGATGAGCTATCGCGGCGAGCTCGGCGAGAACAACTGGTGGGCAGTCCCGCATGGCATCACCATGGAGCCGGTGCTGAACGCGCTGCGCGTGCCGTACCGGATCGTCACGGAGGAGGCGAAGATCGAGCGCGCCATCCTTGACGCCTATTCCTGGTCCTATGCGTCCTATTACCATTCGGCTGTGGCGCTCGGCGGCGAGGTGGTGCGGTGAGACGCTTCGACTGCATGAAGGCGCTCGCCGCGCGGCTGAAGGATGAGCTGGTGGTCCTTTCGCTCGGCGGCAGCGTCGACGAGTGGTACAACGCCGCGCCGCATATGCGCGAGGCGAGCCTGTTCCAGCAGCAACTCGGCTGCGTCACGCCGCAGGCCTTCGGGCTCGCCGCCGGCCTGCCGCACCGCCGCGTCATTTCGCTCGATACGGATGGCGGCCTGCTCTTCAACCTTGGCATCCTGGCCACGCTCGGAAACGAGCAGCCGAAGAACCTCTTCGTCGTGGTCTGGGACAATGAGTGCTACCAGTCGATCGGCGGCCCGCCGACCCATACGGCGCTGGGCCGCGTCGACCTTGCCGCGATCGCGCGCGGCGCCGGCCTCGAGAACGCCCATACGGCGCGCACGGTGGAGGAGTTCGACGCACATTGTGCAAGGGGGCTCGCTGTGGATGCGCCCTATATCGTGGTCGCCAAGGTCTCGGGAACGGTCCAGCCGGACATCAAGCGCAAACACAGCGACGGCCGCGAGGACAAGTATATCTTCGTCCGCCATGTCGAGGCGAGCGAAGGCATCGTCATCATGGGCCCGAGCGAGCACAACTGACGAGATCATGGGCACCCTCGGACCTGTCGTCCCCCGACGCGCACTGAAACGCAGCTACGATTACGTGGTGGTCGGCTCGGGTTCCGGTGGCTGTGCGGTGACGCGGCGACTGGTCGATGCCGGCGCCGACGTCCTCCTGATCGAGGCCGGCCCGACGGGTCTTGGGTTCGAAGAGATCGAGGACCCCGGCAAGTGGGTGCCGCTTGGCCGCAGCACCTATGACTGGGGCTATGATTATGCTCCGACACTGAGGGTGAATGGGCGTACCATCGGCATCCCGCGCGGGCGCCTGCTTGGCGGCTCAAGCGCCATCAACGCGATGATGTGGTATCGCGGCCATCCGCAAGATTACGATGCCTGGGAGGCTGGCGGCGCCAAGGGCTGGAGCTTCGCCGACGTGCTGCCCTATTTCCGGCGCTGCGAGGACTGGCGCGACGGTGCAAGCGAGTTTCGCGGGGCGGGCGGTCCGCTCCACATCGAGCGGCCGGCGGCACTGCACCCGGTCGCGCATGCGCTGATCGATGGCGCGGCCGAGATCGGCATCCCCGTAATCGACGATCCGAACGGCCCCAGCAACGAGGGGGCGGCGGCCGCGAATTTCAACATCTGCGACGGCAAGCGCTGGAGTTCGGCGACGGGCTATCTCGTGCCGATCCTGGATCACCCGATGCTGACGGTGCTGACCGGATCCGCGGCCATCGGCCTGACGGTCGAAGGCAGCCGATGCGTCGCGGTCAAGCACCTCGTCGGCGGCGAAATCTGCGAAACGCGCGCGCAAAAGAGCATCGTGCTCGCGGCCGGGGCCATCGACACGCCACGCCTGCTGATGCTGTCGGGCATCGGCGATCCGATCGAACTGCAGCGCCTTGGCATTGCGCTCGTTCGCGCCCTGCCGGGTGTCGGCAGGAATCTTCAGGACCATCCGCTGGCGCAGGCCTGCGTCTTCCGCGCGAAACGACCGATCGGACCGATAGTGGGCAATGGCGGTGGCTCGATGGTCAACTGGAAGTCGCGGCCGGACCTGCCGCAGCCCGACCTGCATGCCTTCCCCGTCCAGGGCAACAGCGCCGAACCGGCGATCCGCGCGCGCTACGATCTATCCGGCGATGTCTTTTCCTTCGGTGCGGGCCTGATGCGCTCGAAGAGCGTCGGGCACTTGAAGTTGCTCGACGGCAAGCCCGGCGGGCCGCTCGAAATCCAACCGAACTTTCTGGCGGAACCGGAAGACCTCGACGCCATGGTCACTGCGATCGAGATGGTGATGGAGATGGCGGCTGCAAGGGCGAACGCCGGTGTCTTCCGCAACTTTGCCGCACCTGACCGCCGACTGACCCGCACCGAGACAATCGCCTTCATCCGCGAGGCGTGCACGACGTTCTTCCACACCTGCGGAACAGCCAAGATGGGCGAGGACGCGATGGCCGTCGTCGACAGCCGTCTCGCCGTGCACGGGCTGGACGGTCTGCACGTTGCCGATGCCTCGGTGATCCCAACGATCCCGACCTGCAATACCCACGCGCCCGCCACGATGATCGGCGAGCGCGCCGCCGATTTCCTGCTCGCGGCGGCAGCTTGAGGATGTCATGACCGACGGACCGCACACGGGGTACCCGCGATGACCCAAAGCCTCATCCTTGCTGCCGACACGCTGCTCACCATGGATGAAGATAACCACGCGTTGCCTGATGGCGCCGTGCTGGTCGAGGATGGTCGTATCGCCGCGGTCAGCGCACTCGCAGCATTGCGCGCTGCGTATCCGGCCGTGGCCGTGAAGAAACTCGACAATGCGGTGCTTTTGCCTGGGCTGGTCAATGCGCATGCGCATTCCGGTTTTTTGCGCGGCACGGCGGAGCACCTGCCGGTTTGGGACTGGCTGACGCTCCATATCAATCCGATGCATCGCGTGCTGCAGCCGCACGAGGCCGAGGCGGCATCGTGGCTCTGCTACGCGGAATCCGTGCTCGGCGGCACGACCACCGTCGTCGACATGTGGCGGTTCATGGAAGGCAGCGCCAGGGCGGCCGAGGCGATCGGCAACCGCCTGGTCGCCGTGCCTTACGTCGGCGAGCATCCCGACTACAACTACTTCGACACGCTCGACATGAACGAGGCGATGATCGAGGGCTGGCATCGCAAGGCGGGCGGCCGTATCAATGTGTGGGTCGGGCTGGAGCATCTGTTTTATGCCGACGAAACCGGCCAACGCCGGGCGATCGAACTCGCAAGGAAACACGACACCGGCTTCCACACGCATTGCAGCGAGGCCGAGATCGAGATCGCGGAATTTAAGCGGCGCTACGGCAAACGCCCGATGTTCGCGCTGGACGACCTTGGCTTCTTCGAAACGCCGCGCGCCATGATCGCCCACGCCGTCTGGCTCGATCGGGAAGAGATCGAGCTTATTTCCAAGCGCCGCGTTTCGGTGGCCCACAATCCTGTTTCCAACATGAAGCTGGCAAGCGGCATCGCGTTGGTGGCCGAGATGCTGAAGGCCGGCGTGCCTGTCGGGATCGGCACCGACGGCGAGAAGGAGAACAACAATTTCGATATGTTCGAAGAGATGAAGGTGACTTCGCTGCTGGGCAAGCTGAAGGACTTCGACGCCGCCGCCATGGATAGCTGGCAGGTGCTGCGCATGGCCACCATTCTCGGCGCCAGGGCGATCGGTCTCGACCACGAGATCGGCTCGATTGAAGTCGGCAAGCGCGCCGACATCATCGCGGTCCGCACCGATACGCCGCGCATGACGCCGGTCTTCCGCGACGGACCTTATTTCAACTTCCATCACAATCTTGTCCACGCCGTGCGCGGCAGCGACGTGTCTTTGACGATGGTCGATGGCGAGATCCTGGCCGAGGACGGCGCGCTGCGCACCGGCGACCTGCGCGAGATCATCGCCGAAATCCATCGCGTCGCGCCTGGCCTGTTCGCCCGGCGCGCCGCTTTCCTTGCCCAGAATTCCGGCGGCAGCCTGCAATGGACTCAATAAGGCGAGCCCCGGTCATGAAGACGACGGACAGGGCGGCACTGGACGATTGGTACGCGGTGGAGACGGTCGCCGACCTGGATGGCGCGCCGAGCCATACGCGGCTGCTCGGCCAGGACATCGAACTGGTCCGTGACATCACGGGCGAAATCACGGTTCGGGAGGTCCTGGACGACGGCAACCGCGGCCCCGCGCTGCCCGTCCGGCAGCGCTACGGCTGCGTCTGGACGACGCTGGGCCTGCCCGGGAAGGAAATCTTCGAGATCGCCGAGGCATCGGAACCCGACCGCCGCTACGTGCCCTGCGGCTGGGTGACGATGCGGGCGTCGGGTTTGCGTGTCGTAGAGAACTTCCTCGACATGGCGCATTTCCCCTTCGTGCATACCGACATTCTCGGCTCGGAGCCGCACACGGAAGTACCGGCCTATCTGAGCGAGATACGTCGCGAAGTAGACGAGGTCTGGGCGACCAATTGCACGTTTTTCCAGCCGCGCATTGCCGCCACGGAAAGCTCCGGCGCGTTCGTGCATCTGACCTATCGCGTGCCGAGCCCATTCGTGGTGATGCTCTATCGCGTGTGCCCCGTGGCGCCGGACCGGCTCGACGCAATCGCGCTGTTCATCCAGCCCATCGAGGAAGACCGCTGCCGCGCCCAGCCGGTCATGTATCTCGTCGACTCGGCTTCGACGCAGACGGCGTTGCTCAACTTCGAACAGGTCATCTTCCTGCAAGACCGGATCATCGTGGAGAACCAGCGGCCGCTGCGCCTTCCACTCGAGCCGCGGATGGAAATCCCGACCCGCGCCGACGGGTCCTCCATCGCCTACCGCCGCTGGCTGAAGGAAAAAGGCATCCGTTTCGGCACGACCGCGAGAGCCACATGACCGAATCGGGTCTCCAGGTGCTTCGCCCGACCTCCGTTGCCGAGGCGCTGTCATTGGCAGGCGAGGGCGCGTCGCAACTGGTCGCCGGGGGCACGGCGCTGCAGCTCGGCTGGGCGAAGGGCCTGCCAAAGCCGCGGCGCCTCATCGACATCGGCCGTATCGCCTGCCTGAAGGGCATCCAACTGGCCGGCGACGGGTTTCGGATCGGCACACTGACGACCCTGGGTGCCTTGGAGCGTGACCGGGCGATAGGCGAGACTTTGCCTCTGCTCGCAGCCGCAGGCCGCGCCACGGCGGGACCCGCCGTCCGCAATCTCGCAACGCTGGGCGGCAACGTCGCGGGGGGCACGGGTTGCCTTCTGCCGGCCCTGCTCGCGATCGATGCGAAGCTGGAGATCGTCTCACCGGCTGGGCGCGCCGTCGTGCCGCTCGCGCAATGGTTGGCCGACGCACCGTCAGCGGGCCTCATTGAGACGGTCATCGTTCCACCGCAGCCTGCCGCTCGCTGGACCCATCGCAAAGTCGGCCTGCGCGCCGCCTTCACCCCAAGCGTGGCCGGTGTCGCCGGGTTGATCGAAACGGCGGACGATCGTGTCACGATCGCGCGGCTCGCGGCCAGCGGCGGCGGGGAAGCAGCCCGTCTCGGTCACGCCGAAGCGCTGCTCATCGGCCGGCGCCTCCAAGAGATCGATTGGGCCGAGCTGCACGCCGCAATTCTCGAAGAGGCGCCGGCGATCGATGATGCATGGCGGTCCGACCGCTATCGGCGCAGTGTCGTGGCGAATGCGCTGGTCTTCGGGCTCGGCGGAAAGTTGTCCCAAGGAGCACATTCGCCGCGCCGGCGGACCGTGCCGTCCGGAAATCCACCTGCCGAAATTCTCGTGTCGCGATCGGAGATCGGCGCACGCTGGCACCAGCGGCCGGACGTTGCGCCGAAAATCGCAGGCAGGCTCGAATACCTGACCGACCGTCGCGAGCCCGCCATGCTGGTCGGGCGCATTCGGCGTGCCGGCATTCCCCATGCAAGGATCGTTTCCATCGATACGAGCGCGGCCGAGGCGCTGCCAGGAGTCGCGGCGGTTGTAACGCACCGCGACATTGCCGGCAGCAATGCCTTCGGCATTGTCGTGCAGGATCAGCCGGCACTGTGCTTCGACAAGGTCCGCTATTTCGGCGACGCTGTTGCTGCCGTTGCCGCTGTTGACACACGGACGGCCGAACGCGCGCTTGCTCTCGTCAGCGTCGAATACGAGCCGCTGCCAATTGTGAGCGATCCCCAACAGGCACTCGCCGCTGGGGCCGAGCCGGTCCACGCCTCAGGCAATCTGCAGTGCAGCTTCGAGTTCACGCGTGGCGATGCCGCCGCGGCTTTTGCCAAGGCAGCTCATATCGTCGAGGCTGTCTACGAAACGCCGAGCCAGATGCACGGCTTTATGGAGACGGAGGGCGGCTACGCTTTCGTCGGCACGGATGGTACCCTGAACGTCTTTGCCGGTGGGCAGCATGGCCGCCGCGACCGCATGCAGCTCTCGCGCATCCTCGGTATGCCGCAAGAGCGGATACGGGTGGTCACCAGCCCGACTGGCGGCGCTTTCGGCGGCAAGGACGAGCTGACCGTGCAGCCGGCCCTGGCCCTGCTGGCGCTGAAGACCGGACGCGCCGTGCGGCTGCATCTCGACCGGGCGGAATCCGTCATCGCGGGTACCAAGCGCAATGCCATGCACATCCATATGCGCACCGCCTGCGACGCCGAGGGTCGTCTGCTCGCCCAACAGGTGGATGTGATCGCGGATGCCGGCGCCTACGCGTCGCTCGGTCCGGGCGTGCTTGAGACGGCGCTCGAACACGCCTGCGGGCCATATGTCGTTCCCAACGTCCTCAGCTCGGGCAGGCTCGCCTATACCAATAACGGCGTCTGCGGCGCGTTTCGTGGCTTCGGTGCCAACCAGATGGCCTTCGCGGTAGAGTGCCAGCTGGACCGGCTGGCCGAAGCCCCCGGCATCGACATTATCGAGATACGGCGCCGCAATTTGCGCGAGCCTGGCACGCGAGGCCATCTCGGCCAGCAGGTCGCGCCGTCCGAACGTCTGGCCGAGATGCTGCAAGCCGCCGCTGCTGACCCGATCTGGGCCAAGCCGCGTGGTCCGTCGTTCGACGGCTCTGAGACGATCGGCGTCGGGATGGCGATGAACTATCAAGGCAATGGACTAGGCACGCTGCCGCCGGACCCGGCCGGAGGCGCGTTGCGCTTGGCTCCGGATGGCATGATCGAAGCGCTCTATGGCCTGGACGAGATGGGACAAGGCCTGCTCACCTCGGTGAAGGCCGCGGTCGCCGGAGCGCTCGGCTGCGGCCGCGACGATGTCCGGCCGGTCACCGGTGATACGGCGGCGACGCCCGAATCCGGCTCCTCCACCGCCTCGCGCGGCACTCACGTGGTTTGGCGGGTCGCGGCAGTCGCCGCACCACCTTTTACGCGCGACCTGCTGGCAGCAGCGGGCCAGCTGCTTTGCCGCGAAGCCGGGACGCTGGCGCTGGCAACCGGCGGTATCGTCGAGCGACATTCCAACAGCGGCTCACTGCTCATGAGTTTCGCCGAGCTTGCCGAGGCGTTGCCTCCCGACCGGCTGCCAGCTGCTGCCGTCAGCTTCGAGTTTCCGAAATCGGACTATCTGGAAGGCAATGCACGCCTGATCTTCGCCTTCGGCGCGACACTGGCGCGCGTTGCCGTGAGCCGCATCACCGGACAGGTACGTGTGCTCGACCTCCATCAGCACACCGCGGCCGGACCGATGCTCGATCCCGCCGCCTATCTTGGCCAGATCGAAGGCGGCGGCGTCCAGGGGCTGGGCTTCACCCTCACTGAGGACGCGGCGATGCGGGATGGCCGGTATCTTGCCGGCAACCTCGACTTCTACATGCTGCCAGGCATTGCCGACACGCCGGAAAGCTTCGCGACCTTCGCATTGGAGGATCTGGACGAGGACGACCCGTTCGGCCCGCGCGGAGTTGGTGAGCTTGGCATTGGTGCCGTGTCGCCAGCCGTCGTCAACGCGATTGCGGACGCCACAGGGGCTTGGCCCGAGCGCCTCCCGGTCGATCCTGAATGGGTACTCGACGCCCTGCAGAGGAGTGCAGCGTGAGTGGCGAGATCGCGATTACCTTTAACCTCAACGGCTGCCGCCAGGCGCTGGCCGTGCCCGCCGAGTTGCGCCTGATCGACCTGCTGCGCGATCATTTCGGCATGACTGCCGCCAAGATGGCTTGCGGCATCGGCCGCTGCGGCGCTTGTTCCGTGCTGATGGACGATCGCGCGGTCAATGGCTGTCTGCTCATGTCGTGGCAACTCGACGGGGCCACCATCATCACGCCGGAGGGTTTCGACGACCTTCCCGAAGCCATTGTCCTGCGCCAGGCTCTGGCGGCCGAAAACGCCTTCCAGTGCGGCTACTGCGCACCCGGCATTACTGTTGCGCTGACCGCTCTGCTGCTGGAGAATCCGGCTCCAGACGAGTCTCAGATCCGCACTGCGCTCGAAGGCAATATCTGCCGCTGTACCGGCTATCATTCCATCATCCGCGGTGCCCTCGCGGCGGTCGAGGCGTTCGCTTGCGGAGCACGGACATGACGGTCATCATTCGAAACGGTGCAGCCAGGCACGCAGGCGTCGAGGCGTTCCTGGCCAAACCCAGAATGCGGCACCTGATCGGCGGCGGCTGGTGCGACGCCAGCGATGGCGCAACCTTGCCCGCGACCGATCCTGCGAATGGCGACACGCTCGCGCTGCTGGCGCAAGGCACAGCCGATGACGCCGGGCGCGCCGTTGCTGCGGCGCGTGCTGCTTTCGAAGGCGAGAGCTGGCGCGACATGACACCGTCGGCACGCGGCAAGCTGCTATGGCGCATCGCCGACCTGATTGAACGCCATGCCGATGAGCTTGCAGAACTCGAGACGCTTGACCAAGGAAAGTCGCTGAAGACCTCGCGCTTCGCCGAGATTCCCGCCTCGGCCGAGCAGTTCCGCTATTTTGCCGGTTTTGCCACGAAAATCCTCGGCACGACCATCCCCACCTCCATCAGCTACCAACCGGTGGGCAGCAAGATTTTCGCCTACACGGTGCGAGAGCCGATCGGTGTCGTGGCTGCCATAACGCCCTGGAATTCGCCGCTGCTTATGGCCTCGATGAAGCTCGCCCCGGCGCTTGCCGCCGGCTGTACGATCGTGCTCAAGCCAGCTGAGGAAACGTCGCTCACCGCCCTCAGGCTGGGCGAACTGATGATCGAAGCCGGCTTGCCGGACGGCGTCGTCAATATCGTGACCGGTCTCGGTGAAACCGTGGGCGCAGCATTGGCTGCACATCCCGATGTCGATAAGGTCGCCTTCACCGGCTCGACGGAAGTCGGAAAGATGATCGTCTCCGCAGCGCGCGGCAATCTGAAGAAGCTGACGCTCGAGCTGGGCGGCAAGTCGCCGGCCATCATCATGCCCGATGCGGACATGGGGCTCGCAATCCCCGGAGTGGCTCGGGGGATCTTCGCCAATGCCGGCCAGGTCTGCGTCGCCGGCTCGCGTGTCTATGCGCATCGCTCGATCTACGACCGTCTGGCGGAGGGGCTGGCGGAAGAAGCGCGAAAGCTGCGTCTCGGACACGGGCTTGACCCGGATACCGACCTTGGTCCGCTGGTCAACGGGACCCAGGCTGCGCGCGTCGCCTTCTACGTCGGCGATGGTGCTTCCAGCGGCGCCGAGATCATCGCCGGCGGCCGGCGCTTCGACAACTTCTTCGAGCCGACCGTGGTTACCGGCGTGCGCCCGGACATGCGCATGATGCGCGAGGAAATCTTCGGCCCAGTCGTTGCCGTGACACCGTTCGACGATGTCGCGGAGGCGATAAGCCTTGCGAACGACTCGCCCTACGGCCTCGCCGCAAGCGTCTGGACCCGCGACCTATCCACTGCGCATCGCCTTGCCGCAAGTATCCGGTCGGGCACCGTCTGGATCAATTGCCATTCCTACTTCTCGCCGGAACTGCCGAAGGGCGGCCACAAGCAATCCGGTTGGGGCTATGAGAACGGCGCACCGGGCCTGGAGAACTATCTCGAGACGAAAACGGTCTGCGCGGTGATTTAGCCGCGCCTTTTCCGCGATGTTCGCGGATCGGAGGCTGACAGCCCTCCATCGGCGGACAAGGATTGATCGAAAATTGCTCGGATCCTCCTGAGGACCAGTCCCTTGGCGGCGCTGGTCCACATCGACGTTGCGCTTGACTCGTCCATATTATCCGTAATAAATCATACATATTGCCATCGAAAAAAGGCGGCAGGTCTGGGAGGACCGATGAAAATCACGGCCATCAAGGCGCGCGTCTGCAATGCGGAGATGCGCAACTGGGTCTTCGTCCGGGTCGAAACCGACGAGCCCGGGCTGTTTGGCTGGGGTGAGGCAACGCTGGAATGGAAGACCCGAGCCGTCGTTGGGGCGCTTCAGGACCTTGAGGCCCTGCTCATCGGGCAGGATCCGCGCAACGTGGAGCAGTGCTACCAGATACTTACGCGCCACGGATTTTGGCGTCTTGGCGTCGAGGGAATGTCTGCCGTCAGCGGCATCGAGATCGCGCTCTGGGACATCCTGGGCAAGTCATTGGGCGTCCCCGTCTGGCGCCTTCTGGGCGGACAGGTTCGCGACTATCTGCGCACCTATACGCATCTCGGCCTCGGAGACATGAAGGCGGTCTATGAGACCGGATCCGCGGACGCGATCGTGGAACGCGGACGCATCGTGACGCAGGCAGGCTACGATGCGGTCAAGGTCGTCTGCATTCCCTACACCCACTACGCATCGCCTGCGAAAGCCGTTGATTCTGTCGCCAACATGGTTGGCTCACTTCGCGAGGCCATAGGTCCGGACATCGACATCATGGTCGATTTCCATGGACGCCCTGCATCCGTTAACGCTGCGATGGACTACCTCAGAGCAATCGAGCCGGCCCGCATCATGTTCGCGGAAGAACCCGTGCCGCCCGAAGATGTTGCCGGACTGGCGCATATCACGGCGCGATCGGCCGTGCCGATCGCTTCCGGCGAGCGGCTGATCGGGCGTCGCGAATTCACGCACTCGATCGCAGCCCGTGCCTTCAACATTGCCCAGCCTGATATTTGCCACACTGGCGGTCTGCTGGAGACAAAGAAGATCGCGGCCATGGCGGAAACGGCAGGCATCGGCCTTGCGCCGCACAACCCGCTCGGTCCGATCGCTGGCGTCGCTGCTCTTCACTTCGGCATATCGACGCCAAACGTCGTCATTCAGGAGGAGATGTCCGGTGCCGTCGCCTGGTACGACGACGTCGTTACCTGGCCAATTCGGCGTAAACCAGGCCGCTGGGACCTGCCCGATCTGCCGGGCCTTGGCGTCACCGTCAATGAGGACGTCATCGCGCGTCACCCCTTCAAGCAGGAAGTGCTGCATGCCCGCAATGCCGTCATGCCGGACGGCACCGTGGTCGACTGGTGAATGCAATGGCAGGCCGGCTGCAAGGAAAGATCGCAATCATCACGGGCGCCGGCCAAGGCATAGGTGCCGCCACCGCCCGCGCCTTTGCAACACATAGGGCAAAGACCGTCATTGCCGAACTGAATGCGGCAAGCGGCAAAGCGGTCGCCGACGAATTGCGTGCCGGAGGCGCCGACGTATTGTTCGTCGAGACGGATGTCACGGACACATCCGCGGTCGCGGACATGGTCGCCCGCACGATCACGGCCTATGGCGGCGTCGACATTCTGGTCAACAATGCCGGTGCCAATGTCTTCTACGAACCATTGCTGATGCCGGATGAGGAATGGGAGCGCTGCCTCAAGCTCGACCTCCAGGCCGCGTGGTTCTGCGCCAAGGCGGTTTTGCCGACGATGCTGGCGAAGGGCTCGGGGTCCATCGTCAACATAGCGAGTTGCCACGCCTTCCAGATCATTCCCCATACGTTCCCGTATCCGGTCGCCAAGCATGCACTTTTGGGCCTGACCCGTTCGCTGGCCATCGAATATGCCGCACGCGGTATCCGGGTGAACGCGATCGCCCCCGGTTATATCGAGACGCCGATCGCGGAAGCCTACTGGAACACATTCCCGAACCCCGCCGAGGAGAAGCGGCGAGCCTACGACCTCCATCCGCCCAAGCGAATTGGCCGGCCGGACGAGGTTGCAATGACGGCGGTTTTCCTCGCTTCGGACGAAGCGCCGTTCATAAATGCCGAGACGATCACCATCGATGGTGGGCGCTCGGTTCTCTACCACGACTAGCAACCACCATTGAGCTCAGGGAGGATCTTCATGAAAACCACAACAAAGGCTTTGGCGACATTTGCGGTACTGGCTGCCGGACTGATGAGTGGCGCAGCAAGCGCAGACGACATCAAGATCGGCTACATCAACAAGATGGGAGACCACCCATGGTTCGTCGCCGAAGTCGGCGGCGCCAAGAAAGCGGCTGAGGCGGCAGGGGCCGCGTTCGTGTCGCAGGACGTTCAGTTCGACGCCAATTTGACGATCACGACCTTCGATACGATGGTCGGCGATGGCGTGAAAGGCATCGCCATCGTTGTCCCCGACAAGGCACTGGGACCGGTCATCGCGGAGAAAGCAAAGGCCGCAAAAATTCCCTTGGTGGCGGTGGACGACGATATCTACTACCAGGATGGCACCCAGGTCCCCTATGTCGGCATGAATGCTTACAATATCGGTGCGCGGGTGGGCGAAGAGCTTGCCAAGCTCTACAAGGCTGAAGGCTGGGCGGGCAAAGAGGTGCGCATCGCCTCGATCGAGGACCGCAAGGCCGATACCTGCATGCAGCGCAACAAGGGCGCGGAAGAAGCGTTCCTGAAGGCGGTGCCCGATTTCAAGCCGGGCAACATCGTTCGCGTCCCCTACGACAACACGATGGTCAACGCCATCGACGTGATGACCACCACACTGACGGCCAATCCCAGCGTCACGAACTGGATATTCTATTCATGCAACGATGACGGCGTGCTGGGTGGTGCGCGAGCACTGGAGAATGCTGGCTATTCCGCAGACCAGGGCATGGGGATCGGCATCGACGGGAGCCGCGCCTGCGATGCCTTCGGATCCGGAAAGCCCTCGGCGTTCCGTGGTACGATGTGGCTCAATTCGGAAAATCATGGCGCGCTGGCGGTGAAGATTCTCTTGGCCTCCATCAAGGACGGAACCAAGCTTCCCGTTCAATCCTTCACTGACCCGGAATACATCACCGCCGACAATTTTGCGTCGGACTACAAAGCCAAGCTCTGCCACTGAACCAGATATGCGTCATGCGCCGCAGTGCGCATGACGCTCTTTGGGCCGGCAGTTCGTCGACGGGCACACGGGATCGATCCTCGGGAGTGAGCTTTTGACGCAATCGGATTTCTTCTCGCTCGACAGGATATCGAAGCGCTTCGGCGTCGTGCAGGCGCTCGACAATGTCTCGATTGCCTTTCGGCCAGGAGAGGTGCTTGCCCTGGTTGGCGAGAATGGCGCCGGCAAGTCGACAATGATGCGAATTCTCGAGGGCGTGTTCGCACCGGACACCGGCACCGTGCTGCATGGCTCCACGCCGATCGTTTTCAGCGAACCGCGCGACAGCCACAGAGCCGGAATACGCGTCATCCATCAGGAGCCGGAGATCGTTCCGAACCTGACCGTGGCCGAGAACATTTTCGTCGGCGAACTGCCGCGGCTGGCAGGCGTCCTGCTCGACTGGCACAGGCTCGAGGACCAGACCGATAAGGTGCTTGCGACCTTCGGCATGCAGCAGGATATGCTGCCGCGTCAACTCTGCAGCACACTCGGTCCGGCACAGCGCCAGATGATCGAAATCATGCGCGCCATACGTGCCGGCGGCCGGCTGATCGCATTCGATGAGCCGACCTCGTCACTGACCGACGACGAAGCGCGCCGTCTGTTTTCAGTAATTCGCCGGCTGCGCGGCGAGGGCACTTCGATCGTCTACATCTCTCACAGGCTGAACGAGGTCATCGACCTTGCGGATCGCATTGTCGTGTTGCGGGACGGCCGGCTGGTCGATGATTCCCCCGCTGCCGGTGCCAGCGAGCAGACCATAGCCAAGCTCATGGTGGGCCGCGACATAGCCGATCTGTTTACGCGCGAGACGTGGCAATCGGGGCAACCGTTGCTGGAGGTGGCGGGCCTGACCACCGATCACGTCACCGATGTGAGCCTCAAGGTCCGCCGTGGCGAGGTGCTCGGCATTGCCGGCCTTATGGGTGCGGGTCGATCCGAACTGGCAAAGGCGATTGTCGGCTATGATAGGCGCCTCGACGGAACCATAACGATGAATGGTGTGCCCGTTGGCCCCAACAGTCCGCATGCAGCGATCGTGGCGGGCATCGGCTTTGCCCCAGAAGACCGCAAGCACGAGGCGCTGCTGTTGTTCCGAAGCATTCTTGATAACGCCTCGCTTTGCGTGCCCGACAGAACGTCGACCTTCGGCTTCTTCAACCGGCGCAAGGCACTGGAGATCGTCTCACCGCTTGCAGCAAAGATGTCGATCAAGGCGCCTAACCTCGACGAACAGGTTTCGAAATTATCGGGTGGCAACCAACAGAAGGTCGTTCTCGCGCGCTGGCTTGCGCGGCAGCCGATGCTTCTCATCCTCGACGAGCCGACCCGCGGCATCGACATCGGCGCCAAGGCGGAAATCTATCGCCTGATCGACGAACTCGCCGCCAGCGGCATCGGCATAATCCTGATTTCCTCGGAAATGCCGGAACTGATCGGGCTGGCCGACAGGGTGCTTGTTATGGCTGGAGGCCGGATCACGGCCGAACTTTCCCGCCCTGACATCGACGAGGCCACGATCCTGAGACATGCCATGCCTCAATCTGCAGCATCGCTTGGAGGACAAATTCAGTGAACAGCCTTGAGCTCAGGACAGCAACAACGCAAACCGGCAAAAGGCGCGCTTCCTTGCGCATCGCAGAGCGCATCGGCATTCACAACATAAGCCTTCTTGTTGCTCTCGCCATTCTCGTGCTCATTTTCGGCACCCTGAGAGGCGACGTGTTCTTCTCCAGCCGAAACCTGCTGAACATCGGTCTAGGCATTACCATCCTGGGCGTTCTGGCGATGAGCCAGACCGTGGTTATTGTCGCCGGAGGGCTCGATATTGCCGTCGGCGCAATTGTCGGTCTGACCACAGTATCGACGGCAATGGCCATCCAGGCCACCGGATCACCCGCCGCGGGCATTCTTGCCGGCCTGGTCCTGGGCGGTCTTGCCGGCCTCGTGAACGGCATCATCATCACCTATGGGCGGGTCAACGCTGTCATCGCGACTCTCGGTACGATGGCGATCTTCCGCGGCATCGCGTTCATCATGTCCGACGGGCAATCGATCGCGATTTTCAGCGAGACTTTCCGCTTCATCGGGATCGGACGAATCCTCGGCCTGCCTCTGCTGATCTGGATTCTCTTGCTGACCGCGATCGTGTTCCATCTCTTCCTTGCCCGCTCGATCGTTGGCCGCAACATCTATGCCCTGGGCGGCAATCCCGTTGTCGCACGCTTCTCCGGCATCGACATCAACCGCTACCGCGTCGGCATCTACATCATGAGTGGAGTGGCGGCCGGATTGGCCGGGATTCTGTTGGCTGCCCGTACCGGCTCCGGGCAGCCCGTATCCGGATCCCAAGGCCTGGAACTCGAGGCCATCACAGCGGCCGTTCTTGGTGGCTGCGCCTTGCAGGGCGGCAAGGGCACGATCGTCGGCGCACTGCTGGGCGTCGCCATCATTGGCGTCCTCAACAACGGAATGATACTGACGTCCGTGCCAACCTTCTATCAGTTGCTTGCCAAGGGCTCGCTGCTGATACTTGCTGTGGTAATTGCCGAGTACCACTTGAACAGGACATGACGATGGACGCGGCGATCGCTTCGACTGGCCAAGGCAAGCAGGACATTCCTGCCGCAGATGGCACCACGTCATCGCTCAAGGATCGCATCGCACGCGATCTCGGACAGCGCATCCTCGCCGGCTCCTACGCCCAGCACTCCGTCCTGCCGACGGAAGCCGAGCTTTGCGTTATCTACGGGGCGAGCCGCACCGCGCTTCGCGATGCTCTTCTGACGCTTTCGGCGAAAGGATTGATCGAGGCGCGCAAGCGGGCCGGGACGCGTGTGCGCGTGTCGAGCGAATGGAACAGGCTGGATGCACAGGTTCTGGAATGGATGCGCGATATCGAGCCCGATCTCGATTTCGTCCGAGGATTGATCGAGGCGCGGCTGGTCATTGAACCCGCTGCCGCCCAACTTGCGGCCAAGATGGCGACGTCAGGCGATCTCGCGGTCATCGAAGCGGCCTATGAAGCCATGCGCATTGCTCCGCAGGATGATCTCGCTGCGTGTCTCGATGCCGACGTCAGGTTTCATACGGCCATCCTGCGTGCCAGCCGCAACCCGGTGTTCGCCAATCTCGGCAATATGCTTGCGGCCGCCCTCAGCTTCTCCTTCCGCTTGACCACATCGGCCACCGCTAATTACCAGCAGACGCTGAGCGCGCATGGCGACGTGCTGGAGGCAATCAGGATGCGGAGGGCCGACGATGCACACGATCAGATGAAGGCGCTCATCGGGATCGCGTCGAACGACCTTCTTGCAGTGGCTCGCAAAGGCCGCCATCAACAGCCGATCGCCGCTGCCAAGGCCAGTACCGTCTGAAGCGGATGGTCGGGACGATCAAGATCAGAAGCGGAGACCTGTCTGCTGAAATCGTCCCATCGCTTGGGGCAGGTCTTGCGAGACTGGACCATGGACGCGTGCCGCTCTTCAGGCCTTGGCCGAACGGCGGGAGCAGCAACCCGTTCGACCTTGCCTGCAACCTGCTTTTGCCATGGTCAAATCGCATCTCGGGCGGCGGGTTCACATTCGACTGCAAATTCCACGAACTGCCTGCCAATGTTGCACGCGAGCCCTTTCCCATTCACGGCAATGGATTTTCGAGCGAGTGGGACGTCGACAGCGTAACGCAGGACAACGCAAAGCTGTCGCTCATCAGCAACGGGCCCGGCCCATACCGATATCGCGCCGAGGTGAGCTACGCGCTGGCCGGACAGGGGCTCGAGCTGAAACTTCGCATCGTCAATCGGGCCTCGATCAGATTGCCGTTCGGGCTTGGCATCCATCCATGGTTCCCGAGAACAGCGTTGACCACGCTTCACGCCGCGGCATCACAGGTTTGCCTCGAACGGCCCAACCATCTCCCTGAACGATATGTGGATGTCAAAACCCATCCTGACTGGGATTTCGGCGCCCCGGCCGCCTTGCCGAGCGGATGGATAAACAATGTGTTCGCTGGCTGGGATGGTGTCGCCTCCATATCTTGGCCAGAGCACAGTTGCAGCCTGCGGATTGAAGCTTCATCGCCCTTGAATTTCTACCTGGTCTATTCGCCATCGGACGAGAGCGACTTCTTCTGTTTTGAACCGGTCAGTCATGTTGTCGATGCTCATAATCGGGGTTCGATCGACAAATGGAATGGACTATCGGTGCTTGGGCCCGGCGAGAGCCTAGCAGCCCGTTGCAGTTTTGCCGTCAGTTAGGCGGTCCTCTGCGGCGCCCTCGAATTGGCGGATGTCGGCCAGCATGTCCGGTGACAACGAAGCCGGCTTTTCGTCCAAACGGAGCTTGGGAAGAGGGAACTCCGGCGAGCGGGAACCCGTGAGCCAGTTCGACGTTTGCCGGATGTCGCTGCGCAGCTCGTCTGCTTGACGGCCCACCAAATGTGCCTGGCAGGATTGGACCAATGACGGATGTTGAACCAAAAGAATTCGTGCTCGCGGGCATCGTCATGAAGCGACTGGTCTCCGGCGAACAGACGGGAGGCTTGTTGGGTCTCTTCGAAAACAGAAGCGACGGGCACACCAAAACGCCAATCCATGTTCATGCGAATGACGACGAGACGGTCTACGTCATCGAAGGGCACTTGACCGCAATTGTGGACGGTGTGGTCCGAACGCTCTCGCCCGGCGAGAGCATGTTTTTGAAGCGGGGCATCCCGCACCAGCTTATGAATCCCGGCAATCAGCTCGTTCGCTATATCCTGATAGACACGCCAAGTGTGTTCGAGCAGTTTCTCGCCGAAGGTGGCCATGAACGCAGCAAGGGAGAGGTGGTCGGGCCGCCGACGCCTGCCGATATCGAGCGGCTCAAAGTAGCCGCGCCGAAGTTTGGGATTACGCTCCTGCAGGACTGGCCGGCAAGAGAGTAGACGGCTTCGTGATGGCGGCTTGGATCGCCGCTAAAGCCGGCCCTTGCCCGAGGAACCGGTATTGGCTAGCCGTCGGCAATCCAATCCGAGAGGCTTCGCGAAAAACTTCGCGGCACGATGAGTTCGCACGCGGTCTCGCCGGTGCGCAGGAAGAGCACGGGCACGTGATGGAAGGATGTTTGCACGGCGCGGCCCGGAGCGGCGGTCGGCGCGCGCCAGTTGACGGCAATGCAGCCGGACAGAAGCCTTGCGATACGAGGGCCGGCCATTTTCAAACGAACACGACCTTCCCCGAGGGGCACGGAACAGCCGAGATCGGGGTCGACGACAAGGGCTGGCGCTTCTGTGCCTTCGTCGAGAGCCAGCCAAAGGCGGCGAGGTGCAACGCGGATGGTCAAAAGGCCCTTGTGGCGAACCGTCTCTCCCACCGAAGCGGGAAGTTTCGTGTTGAGCGACGCCGAGACGCTCTTTTCGAATTGTCTCAGTGTCGCGTCCCAGCCCTCGATCTGGATAAGCGGACAATCCGCCACGGACAGACTGAAATCCCGAGAAGAGGTCAAGCTAGCCATGCAGCCGTTCTCCCTGCGGATCAATGAATACCGGCCAGACAACGCGGGCGCGAACCGTTTCGGCCTTCATCGGATAGACCGCCACGACCTCGCTTCCTTCTGCCGCGACATCACCGGCAAGCAGGGCCAATCCGACATAGCGGTCGAGTTCTGGGCTAAAGGTGATCGAGGTCACCCGGCCGCGGCCATGGCCCTCGATCTTGTCGTCGGGCAGGAACAGGATCGCCCCGCCGCGGAGGCGCTTGCCGTCTTCGGCGCATTCCAGTCCGACCAGCCGCTGGCGCTCAGGCGCCTGATAGGCCTGGCGGCGGCGCAGTACATCGCCGACGAAGCCGCTGCGCTTGCCGGCCATGCGGCCGAGGCCGAGATCGTCGAGCGTCGTGCGCCCATCGATCTCCGGTCCGGCGACATGGCCCTTTTCGACCCGCAGCGCGCCGAGCGCCTCGACACCGTAAGGCTTCAGGTCGAAGGGTCTGCCGGCTTCGAGCAAGAGGCTCCAGAGCTGTTCACCGGCAGTGGCGCCGACATAGACTTCGTAAGCGCGCTCGCCGGAATAACTGAGGCGCAGGATGCGGAGCCCACGGCCCTGCCACTCGCTTTCGAGTAGCCCCATATGCGGAAGCGCCGCGTCGGAAACGTCGAGACCAGGAAAAGCAGCACCGAGGATTGCGCGGCTGTTAGGCCCGGCAACCGACATCGCCGCCCATTCATCGCTGACCGAGGTAACGGCCACACGCAAATCCGGCCAGGCCGTGTCGAGCAGGAATTCGAGACGCGACAGCACATCGGCGGCCTTGGCGGTCGAAGTGGTCATGAAGAACCGGTTTTCCGCCAGCCGCGTCGTGGTGCCGTCGTCGAAGACGATGCCGTCGTCGCGCAGCATGACGCCGTAGCGGGCGCGGCCTATCGCCAGTTTGGCAAAGCCGTTGGCATAGACGCGGTCGAGGAAGATTGCCGCATCCGGGCCCTGGACATCGATCTTGCCGAGCGTGGAGATGTCCATCAGCCCCGCGGCCTGACGCACGGTACGCATTTCGGCAACATAGGCCTCGTTCACGTCGCGGCCCGACTGCCGGTAGAAATAGGGCCGCATCCAGAGCCCGACCTCGAGCATCTCGGCGCCATTCGCCATGTGCCAGTCGTGCATCGGCGTGCGGCGGATCGGCTTGAAATGATGGCCGACGGCGCGTCCGGCAAGCGCGCCGATCGCCACCGGCGTATAGGGCGGGCGGAAGGTCGTGGTGCCGGTCTCGGGAATCGTTGCGCCGCGCAGCGCTGCCATGGCGGCAAGTGCAGGAAAATTGCTGGTCTTGCCCTGATCGGTGCCCATGCCGAGCGTGGTGTAGCGCTTCAGATGCTCGACCGATTCATAGCCCTCACGATGGGCGAGCTCGATATCCCCGGTCGTCACGTCCATCTGGAAATCGACGAAGGCTTTTCCACGTCCGACCGAAGGGGCTTCGCGAAGTAGCGTCGTAGCGGTCTCGCCGAGATCGAGTTTCGATGGAGCGGGCACCGGCGCCGACTTGCCGCAGGAGGCTGCCGCTTCGATGCCGGCGCGATGGCCGTGCTCGACGGCAGCGGCGGTCGCATAAGCTCCTATAATTGCGCCGGCGCCGAACTGGCTGGCTGAAAAGACGCCCGGCACGAAGCCGTCAATGTCGTCGCGATAGACAGGTTTGACACCGAGGTGGGAGGTGAGATGCACGGTTGGCGACCAGCCGCCGGAGATGCAGACCAGGTCACAGGCGGCCGAGGATTGTCCCTCCGGTCCATTGAGCGTTACGCGCCTGACGGTATGGCCGCCGTGCAGGTCGACGATGCGCGTTGCGGCCCGCACCACCACGCCGAGCCGTGCGGCTTCCGCGGCAAGTGCTGCGGGCGGGACGGCGCGCAGATCGGCAACCGTCACCTCCGCGCCGCCTGCGGCGTAATCGAAGGCGGTGCGCCAGGCACCGTCATTGCTGGTGGCGACGATGATTTTCCTGCCCGGCAGGACGGCGAAACGGTTGAGGTAGGTCCGCGCGGCCGAGGCGAGCATGACGCCGGGCCGGTCGTTGTTCGAGAACACCATTGGTCGCTCGATGGCGCCGGTGGCGAAAACGATGGCGCGGGCGCGCAGCATGGTGACCGTTTGGCGTGTCTCGCCATTCGGCTGCGGATCGGTTGGATCGCGCTGTTCGACCAGTCCAAGCACATTGTCGTCATAGCTGCCGAAAGCGGTCGTCCGCTTCATCAACGCGACGGTTTCGAAGCCCTCCAACTCGGCCTCGGCCTGCCTCAGCCATGCGGCCGCTGCGCTGTCGGACGGTTCCGCCAGAAGCTGGCCGCCAAGCAGGAAATCCTGCTCGATCAGCGCGACCCGCGCCCCGGCCGCGGCGGCCGCCCGCGCCGCCGACAATCCCGCCGGGCCGCCGCCGACGATGGCGACATCGGCGAAGGCATGATGAACCTCGTAGCGGTCGGGATCGGGGCCGGTGCCGGCTTTGCCCAGGCCGGCCGCCTTGCGGATGAAATGTTCGTAGAACATCCAGGCGCGGCGCGTCGGGCCCATGAAGGTCTTGTAGTAGAAGCCGGCGGACAGAAACGGCGCGAAAAGGCCGTTGACGCTTTGCACGTCTAAGGCAAGCGACGGCCAGCGGTTCTGACTCTCCACGACCATGCCGTCGGCGAGTTCCAGCGTCGTCGCCGGCAGGTTCGGCTCGCGCCTGCCGGCGCTCCCGAGCGTAACCAGCGCATTCGGCTCTTCGGGCCCGGCGGAAAAAATGCCGCGCGGGCGATGATATTTGAAGCTGCGCCCGACCAGAGTGACGCCATTGGCGAGCAGCGCGGAGGCGAGCGTGTCGCCGCGATACCCAATCAGCTTGCGGCCATCGAAGGTGAAATCTACCGGCACCTCGGGACTGATGCGGCCACCCGCTGGCAGGCGTTTGCGGTTCGAACTCATGCCGGTTGTTTCCTGACAGTCGATTTCCTGGCGAAGTCGACGGATGCGATCGCGTGGTTGCGGGTGTCGCGTTCGACCACCAGCCATTGCCGGCAGCCGGTCACGTGCTGCCAGAATTCACGGTGCGGGCCGGCCGGGTTTGTCCTGATATAGACGTAGCGGTACCAGGCCTCCGGATCGGCGTCGTCATGGGCCGGACGCGTGACCGAGGCATCGCCGCCATAGCGGAACTCGTCATGGTCGCGCGGGCCGCAGCAGGGGCATTCGATGCGCAGCATTTTGTCCCGCCTCCTATTGCAGCCAGGCGGAAGGGCCGACACCGGCCTCATCGAGCGTGTGGCCGGTGCGGAAACGATCGAGCCCGTAGGCCGCGATCAAGGGATGCGGCTTGCCGGTGGCGATCGTGTGGGCGAAGCACCAGCCGGAAGCCGGCGTTGCCTTGAAGCCGCCATAGCACCAGCCGCCATTGAGATAGAGGCCGTCGATCGGCGTCGGGCAGATGATCGGGCTGGCATCGGGAGTCATGTCCATGACGCCGCCCCAGTGGCGCAGCAGACGGACGCGCGAAATGCACGGCATCAAAGCAATCGCCGCCTCCGCCACCTCGCGCACGACGCCGAGATTGCCGCGCTGGGCGTATGAATTGTAGCCGTCGAGATTGCCGCCGAAGACCAGTCCGCCCTTGTCGGACTGGCTGACGTAGAAATGGTCGGCGCCGTAAGCGACGACGTGATCTACCAGCGGCTTCAGCGGTTCGGTGACAAAGGCTTGCAGGACGTGGCTTTCGATCGGCAGGTCAAGGCCGGCCTTGGCACCGAGCACGGATGTATGACCGGCAACAGCGAGGCCGACCTTGCCGGCGCCGATCCGGCCTTTCGTCGTTTCGACGCCGACGATACTGTCGCGGTCGCGGAGGAAGCCTGTCACTTCGCAGTTCTGGATCATGTCGACGCCATGGCTGTCGGCGGCGCGCGCATAGCCCCAGGCGACGGCGTCGTGGCGTGCCGTGCCGGCCCGGCCCTGGAAGATGGCACCATGGATCGGAAAGCGGGCGGTGTCGGAAAAATCGAGATAGGGCACGAGACGGCGCACCTCGTCGCGGTCGAGGATATCGGCATCAATGCCATTCAGCCGCATGACATTGGCGCGGTGGCTGAAGCCGTCGAGCTGATCGGCCGAATGCGCCGTGACGAGCTGGCCGCGCTGCGAGAACATGACGTTGAAGTTCAGCGCCCGCGACATGCCCTCCCAGAGCTTCATCGAGAATTCGTAGAACTGGGTGTTGCCGTCGAGCAGGTAGTTGGAGCGGATGACGGTGGTGTTGCGGCCGACATTGCCGCCGCCGACATAGCCCTTTTCGAGTACGGCGACGTTACGGATGCCGTGGTTCTCGGCGAGGTAGAAGGCGGTGGCGAGGCCGTGTCCGCCGCCGCCGATGACGATCACATCATAGGATGGTTTTGGCTCCGCCGCACGCCAGGCGCGCTGCCAATTCTTCTGGCCGGCGAGCGCGTTGCGGAAAATCGAGAGTGCCGAGTAGCGCGCCATGCGTGCGGGCCTATCGAACGATCGGGCCGGCCGGCGTGCGGGTGAGCACTTCGGCGCCCGCGTCGGTCAAAAGCACCGTGTTGGAGACGAAGTCATTGCCGCGACCCGTTCCCATCAGCCATGACAGGATGTGGAAGCTCATCCCCGTTTCGATCTCGAGGTCGGAATCGTGTCGCAAGCCGGTCACCGAATTGCCGCCGGTCCATGACGGCGGCTGGCCGGCGCCGACAAGGTAGCCGCAGTGATGGCGGCGATAGTGGGAAAGGCCGGCCTCGTCGGCGACGGCCTGCCAGGCGGCGTAAACATCGCGCGCCTTGGCGCCCGGCCGCAGCGCCTCGACGACCGCGTTGAAGGCCTTGGCGGTCACCTCCGCCATTGCGGCGTCTTCATCGCTGATGTGGCCGATGCGAACGAGCCGGCCGAGCGGGGCATGGTAGCGCGAGATGCACCCGGACAGTTCGACAAAGACCGGCTCGCCCTTGCGGTAGATTCCGTCGCCCCAGGTCGTGTGCTCTTCACCCAGGCGCGCGGCCGGGCGGATGAACGGTCCGAAGCCCGGCGCATGACCGCCGGCGCGGATCATTGCCGCAACACATTGGGCGGCGACCTCCTGTTCGGAAGCGCCATCGGAGATCGCGGCGATCGCGGCACCGGCGGCGGCGTCCGTCACCTTTGCGGCACGCCGCATCAGCGCCTGTTCTTCGGTGCTCTTCACCCGCCGCATCTTGTCGATCAGACCGGAGACATCGCTCCACGTTGCATCGGCTTGCGTCTGGAGCGCCACGGCAAGTCCATGGCTAAGGCCGGCCGTCCAGTATTCGAGACCGATCCGCTTGCCGGACAGGCCGAGCTCCGCAAGCACCCGCGCGGTAAGGTCGGCCGCCGTTTCGCTGTCGGAGTGGCCACGGAATTCCGCTGCCTTCACCTGCTTCTCGATCGTCACCTTCTCCATCGAGCGGGTGACCAGAACAGGTTTTCCCCGGAGCGGAACGACCAGCAGGTGAGGGGCAAAATACCCCCAGTGATCGAGCCCGGTGAGATAGAAGACGTTCTCCGGCGAGGCGAAGACCGCCGCGTCGAGCTCGCGCTCGGCCAGTGCAATACGGACCTTGGCAAGGCGGCCGGCGATTTCGGCTTCGGAAAACGGATTGCGGTCCATCGGGTGTCCTCGTGCTTGTTGCCGGCTTGCTGGCGCGCATGGTCTTTTCGGCAGCCGGTTTCCTGGCCGCCATGTCAGTCGATGACGATGAGTTCGCGCGCCACGTCGCAGAGGCGTTCGCCGCCGCGTTCCGTGACGACGAACGATTCCGAGATGGCGATGCCGAAATCGTCGAGCCAGACGCCGGCCATGAAATGGAAGCACATCCCGGACTGCATCTCGGTAGTATCGCCGGGACGAAGGCTTGCGGTGCGTTCACCCCAATCGGGCGGGTAGGCGAGCCCGACCGGATAGCCGACCCGGCTTTCCTTCTTCAGCCCGTTCCGTCGCAGGACTGCCTGCCAGGCGGCTTCCACCTGTTCGGCGGTGTAGCCGGGGCGCGCCTTCTCGAGGCCGGCGTCGACACCCTCGACGATTGCCTTGGCCATGTCGAGGATGGCTAGCGGCGGCTTGCCGAAATGTATGGTCCGCGTCAGCGCCGCGTGATAGCGGCGCCTCACGCCGGCAATCTCCAGAATGGCGGGGCCGCTGTCCGGCAGCGGCGCGTCGGACCACGTCAGATGCGGCGTGCTGGTGCCCTCGCCAACGGGCATAAGCGGACAGATCGCGGCATAGTCGCCGCCCGCTCCGGGCACCCCCGTGATCTGCGCGTGATAGATTTCCGCAATGACATGGTTCTGAGGCACACCGGGCCGCATTTTCCCGATGGCGCGGTTCATGGCATGCGTGCAGATCGCACCCGCCTCGCGGATCAGCACCAGCTCGGCTTCGGATTTGACCAGCCGCGCCCAGTTAACGAGATCGTGGTTGTTGGCGAAATGCGCGTCGGGCAGCCCCTCGACAAGGTGGGCGTGGCAGCGCGCAGTGTAATAATGCGCGTCCATCTCGACGCCGATACGGGCCTTTCCCCAGCCGCGCGACCGGATCAGTTGGGCGAGTTCGTCATAAGGGTGTTCGACCGGATGCTGCACCAGCCGTTCCGAGAACGGCACGATGTTTGTCTCGGGCAGGCCGGTGGTCAGGCGTGCGCTCTTGGCATCCTGCGCCCTGCCGAACCAGATCGGCCGGTCCTCCTCCAGATGGACGAGCACGCACTGCGGAACGTAGAACGACCATCCGTCATAGCCGGTCAGCCAGCACATGTTGGCTGGATCCTGACAGACGATGAGATCGAAGCCGGCTTGTTGCATGCGTGTCTTCACGCCGGCGAGGCGCTGCCCATACTCCGCTTGCGTGAATGTCCCGAAGCCCTTCGCGGTCGCCACCGAAATCCTGCCTTCCAGGTACGCCGCTTGCTCTTTGATAAAATATGGGCAAGCAGGCCCAAATTGTGCACAACTCGACGTCAATTTGTTGGCGAACTACGAATTATCGCCGAATTTCCATGGTTTCTATATCTCTGCTTGCGAAATGTCTAGGGCAGTTGTATACGTCTGATCAAGCAGGCGTCGACCTCGAAGAAGGCCGCGCCCTGGGAACCATCTACAGTTGTCCAATGGGAGAAAAGCATGTTCAATTCATCGATATCGCGCCGCATGGTCGTGAAAGCGGCTGCCTGCATCGCGCTCGCCGCGACGTCATTGACCTCGCTGTCCGCTCACGCGGAAACCACCCTCGAACGGGCCAAGAAGGACGGCTACATCCGTGTCGGTTTCGCCAACGAGGCGCCGTTCGGTTACGCCACGCCAGACGGCAAGCTGACCGGCGAGGCGCCGGAAGTCGCCAAGGCGGTACTCGCCAAGATGGGCATACCGCAGGTCGACGGTGTTTTGACCGAATTCGGCTCGCTCATTCCAGGTCTCAAGGCCGGCCGCTTCGACATCATCGCCGCCGGCATGTTCATCACCCCGAAGCGCTGCGCCGAGATCAACTACTCCGAGCCGTCCTACGGCATCGGCGAGGCTATGCTGGTGGCAAAAGGCAATCCGAAAGGCATCAAGGATTTTTCCAGCATCAAGGATAATCCGGATCTCAAGCTTGCCGTGATGGCCGGCGCCGTCGAAGGCGGCTTCGCCAAAGAAGCGGGCGTTGCCGATGGGCAGATCGTCTCCTTGCCCGACCAGTCCAGCCTGGTCGCCGCCGTCCAGTCGGGCCGCGCCGATGCTGCCGCGCTTACCGCCCTTTCGATCGCCGACATGGCCAAGAAGGCCGACGGTGTCGAATCGACCAAGCCCTTCGGCGAGGTCGCCGGCAAGTCGGTGAAAGGCCATGGCGGCTTCGGCTTCCGCAAGGAAGACACCGACCTGCAGCAGGCTTTCAACGCCGAGCTGAAGAAGTTCATCGGTTCGCCGGAGCATATCGCGCTGGTCGAGCCACTCGGCTTCGGCAAGGATTATCTGCCCAACAAGACCACCGCAGAGCTCTGCGCTGGCAAATAGGTTCCCAACTGCTGGCGGCGCGAAAGCGCCGCCCTTTTTTCCCGGGGGAATCGCATGGGAATCCGTACGCTCATTGCCATGCTGGTCATCGCGCTGGTCGTGATCGGCGCGTTGGCAACGCAGGACAGCTATAGAGTGTTCATGCCGGGCCTGCTGCAAGGCGCGGTCCTGACGGTCGAGATCGCCGTCCTCGGCAGCCTGCTCGCAATTATCATGGGCGTGCTTGCAGCACTTGCAAGGATGTACGGCCCGACGCCGCTCAGATGGCTGGCCACGGTTTACGTCGAGATCTTCCGCGGAACGTCGGCGCTGGTGCAATTGTTCTGGCTGTTTTTCGTGCTCCCGCAATTCGGCGTCACGATCAACGCATTCGTGGTGGCAGTGCTGGCGCTTGGCCTGAATGTCGGCGCCTACGGATCGGAGTGCGTGCGCGGCGCGATCCAGTCCGTCGCCCGCGGGCAGTGGGAAGCGTGTACGGCATTGAACATGAGCCGCCCACAGATGTTGCGCCGGATCATCCTGCCGCAGGCCTTTGTCGCGATGATCCCGCCCTGGGGTAATCTGTTCATCGAGCTTCTGAAATCGACGGCGCTGGTTTCGCTGATCACGCTTTCGGACCTCGCCTTCAAGGCGCAGCAAATGAACCAGAACACGTTCAAGACCATTCCGATCTTCACCCTCGTCCTTTTGATGTACCTGGCAATGTCGCTGGTTGTGACCATCGGCATGCGGCTTCTCGAAAGGCGAGCGTCGCTCGGACTGGCGCGGGGGAAGGCGGCATGATCTGGGATTGGGGATTTGCCCTGGAAATCCTGCCGGTGCTTGCCCGCGCCGCCGTCATTTCCATCGAAGCGACGCTGATCGGCTTTGCGCTTGCCGCCTCGCTCGGCCTGGTGCTGGCCGTTGTCCGCATCGCCGTGCCATGGACCAGCTGGACGATTTCGGTGCTGGTCGAGCTGATCCGCTCGACCCCGCTGCTCATCCAGATATTCTTTCTCTATTTCGTTTTTCCGAAATTCGGTGTCGTGCTCGACGCTTTCACCGCCGGGGTGCTGGCCATCGGCATCCACTACGCCGCCTATTGCTCCGAGGTCTATCGCGCCGGTTTCGACAACATCCATCGCGGCCAGTGGGAAGCTTCGATCGCGCTCAATCTCTCGTCCTGGACGACGTTCCGCGACATCATCATTCCGCAGGCGATCCCGCCGATCGTTCCGGCGCTCGGCAATTATCTGGTAGCCTTGTTCAAGGAAACGCCGTTGCTTTCCGCAATCGCCGTGATGGAACTGATGCAGACCGCAAAGATCATCGGCTCCGAAACGTTCCGCTACACCGAGCCGATCACGCTGGTCGGCCTGTTTTTCCTTGCCATGAGCCTGGTTTCGGCGGCGCTCATCCGCTCCCTCGAAGGGCTGCTCAACCGGAGGACCACGCGATGACTGAACAACCGATGGTCCGCTTCGACAATGTATCGAAACGCTACGGCACGTTAACCGTTCTCGACGGGCTCAATCTCGAAATAGCGCGCGGCGAAAAAGTCTCCGTCATCGGTCCGTCGGGTTCGGGCAAGACGACGGTGCTGCGCATGCTGATGACGCTGGAGACGATCAATGACGGCGTCATCTGGGTCGAAGGCGAGCCGCTGACCCATATGGAGAGGAACGGCAAGCTTGTTCCCGCCGATCTCGCCCACATCCGCAAGATCCGCGCCAAGATCGGCATGGTGTTCCAGTCGTTCAACCTGTTTCCGCATATGACGGCGATGCAGAACTGCATCGAGGCGCCGATAACGGTGCTCGGCATGAAGCGGGCGGACGCCGAGGCACGAGCGGCCGAGCTGCTGGAGCTGGTCGGTCTGGCCCAGAAGAAGGACCACTATCCGTCACAGCTTTCCGGCGGCCAGCAGCAGCGCGTCGCCATCGCCAGGGCGCTGGCAATGCGGCCCAAGATCATGCTGTTCGACGAGGTGACGTCGGCGCTCGACCCGGAGCTTGTCGGCGAAGTGCTGCAGGTGATAAGGCAAATCGGGCGCGAGCATGATCTCACCATGCTGATGGTCACCCATCAGATGGGCTTCGCCAAGGAGTTTTCCGACCGCGTTTGTTTCTTCTATCAAGGCAAGATCTGCGAGCAGGGACCGCCAAGCGAACTGTTTGGTGCTCCCAAGAACGAGCGGACACGGCAATTCCTGCACGCTGTCCTGGAGGCTGGGTGACGATCGAGACAGAGGCCAAGCCGCCTACGACGGTGACCGCGGCGCCGCCGCGCCCGCTCTCCGCGCGGGAGCGGTTCGAGCGCATCTACCGGATATTGCGCGACCGCATCTGCCTGCTCGATTATGCGCCGGGAAGCCACCTGTCCGAGGAAGAACTTGCCCAGGAATTCCAGATCAGCCGCACGCCGGTCCGGCGCGTGCTGGCGCGCCTTGAATCCGAGGGTCTGGTTCAATCCGTCCACGGCGTCGGCACGATCGTCACCGACGTCGAGATCGAGGAATTGCAGCAGGTCTATCATCTGCGCCTGGAACTGGCGCTCCTCGTCGGCAAGCTTTCGCCGATTCCGCGTACGGCGGACGATCTTGACCGGATACGGGCGCTCATCGCGCGCTGCGATGCCGATATACTCAATCCCGACCAGCGCGCTTTCCTGCGCCTCAACATGGATTTTTTCTACGAGCTCACGGCGATGACCGGCAACCAGCCACTGCGCGAGATCAGCGAGCGCCTGTATTTTCAGGTCGCGCGCGTCGTCCTGAAGCTGATGCCGCAATTGGGCCTTGTCGAGGAATTCACCGCATTCCGCCGCGAAATGGAAGACGTCCTTGCCGCCGCCGAAATCGGCGACTGGGAGTCCATCGGGCACATAAGGCGGGCGCATATCTCAATGAGCTTCCGCCGCATGATGCGCCATGCAGGCGTGGCGAATCTGGATAGAGCTACATAATCAGCCCCCGTAAGATTGTGCTGGTGGACTGCCGTCGAACTGGCTTCGTTTGCCAGGGAAAGCAGGCCGCCCGCCCCGATCCCGATAGAATTTTGCCAGCACTGGGAATGACCGGAACGGCCCGATCCTACAGGGCCATACCTGCCCTCAGAGAGCGTCCTCATTCGGTATGTTGGCGGGGTTCCAGACGACCTCCCACAGGTGTCCGTTCGGATCGCGGAAGTATCCGGCATATCCGCCAAAGAACGTGTCCCGGGCAGGCTTGATGATCTCGGCTCCGGCGCGAGCGGCCTCATCCATCACTTGATCGACTTCTTCGCGGCGCACAACGTTGTGTCCGACTGTGAACGAGGTCGAGCTGATCGGCGCCTTGGGCAGGCCAGTGTCGTAGGCGAGGTCGTCCTGCGCCCAGATCGCGAGCTTCAACCCGCCGGACAGCGTGAAGAACGCGACGGCGCCATGCTCGAACTCGCGGCCGATGATCCCTTCCGTTGGCAAGCCGAGACCGTCGCGGTAGAACGCCAGAGAACTCTCGAGGTTGGCGACAGCGATAGTCAAAACCGAAATGCGCGGTTTCATGGCGATCTCCTCTGGTTGTCGGAGACACCAGGATAAAGTCGGGCGACAGTGAAGACTTGAACAAAACGGCCAATGAAGAGCGCGACGAGGTTTCACCCGTTCTGCAGCAGGTGATGAATCTGTCGCGGGGTGCTTCCTGTCAGGCGTCGGCTCTCGCGGACAAGATGCGCCTGATCGGAATAGCCCGCCTCGGCTGCCAGGATGGCCGTAGCGCTGTTTGATTGGCTCGAAAGCCGCAGAAAGCGCTGGTAGCGGAGGATACGGTCAAGCGTTTTGGGGCCATAGCCGAAGCTCTCGTCGAAGCGCCGGCGCAACGTTCTTTCGCTCATCTCGAGTGCGCGCATCAACCAAGGGACGAGCGGCGCGTCGGGTGGCGGCCCGCGCTCGATCAAGCGATATGCCGCCTGCATGGGAGCGTCTGGCGCGCGGGAGGCCGCCTCCTCAGCGACGACCTGTTCGAGCGAACAGGCCAGATCTTCGAGATTGTCGCCAGCGCGCACGCGGCTGGCGAGGCGCCGGGCTCGCGCTCCCCATAAATCGTCGAGCGACAGCCTCTTGCCGACCAGTTCGATTTGCGGCACGCCGAGCCATGCCGCCGCCGTGGCAGGATGGAAGCGCAAGCCGATCACGATCTCGTCTGCCGCCAGGACCTCGGTCTGCGGCTCCTTGTCGGGGCCGGCAATTCGGAAGCTGCCTCCGATCCATTGCAGGTCGATCGTTGCATCGGGCATGACGACGATTGGCGGTGCGCCCGCCGGGTCCATTCGATGCGCCCACACCGAAGCAAAGCTTCCGCGAAGCCGCGCCGACGCTGGACGTTGCTGAAATGAACCCGTTGCCTGCGCTGGGACGGGATCGCTCATCTCGCTCCTCTTCGGATTACCGGCGGTGAACCTACGACGCAGTGGCAGCGCCCGCCGTCGCTCGAGGCAATAATCTGCACGACCGACAACGTCTGCCAATCGAGAACGGTTGCAAGAATCGGTTGTTTTCTTCCGGCCGGAAGGAAGAGGGCAGGTGAATAATCATGTCAGATGCATCGCCTCGGCGGCGCCGTGTGAAGCCATACGTCGATGGCCGTTTTGTTCAATCCGGCAGGCGAGATGCGTGCTTATCTTTCGCCGTCGTACATCACACGAGAGGTATGCATCATGAGCAACAACAACGATCAACGGATCGACTACGTCGAATTCAACGTGAAAGACATTCAGCGGTCACGCGACTTCTACGGAAAGGCCTTCGGCTGGACCTTCACTGACTACGGCACGCAATATTGCGAGTTCAACGACGGGCGCTTGTCAGGTGGCTTCGCCGCTGGCCCAGCGAGGTTCGGCGGAGGCCCGCTCGTCATTCTCTATGCCGATGATTTGCCGGCAACGGTCAAGCGGGTCGAGGAAGCGGGAGGCACGATCGTCAGGCCGATTTATGAGTTCCCCGGCGGCCGGCGCTTTCATTTCGCGGATCCGGATGGTTACGAGCTAGCGGTTTACACCGAGGACGGCAGCAAGGAATGATCGCGTTCCTCCACCACCTTGGATTGGTTTTGCTCGGCGGCGTCTTTATCTGGGCGGGCGCCGAGCATTTCCTCAGGTTCCGGGCAGTTACAGCGTCCCTGGCCGAGCGGGGCTTTCCTGCTCCCAGGCCTCTTCTCGCGGCCGGATCGGTGCTGGAGATCGCAGGCGGCTTTTGCCTAGCAGCGGGCCTTGGTGGACCCTTTCCCGCCGCGACCTTGGCCGTATTCACCATTGCGGCGTCGTTCATGGCGCTCAACTTCTGGCGCTACAGCGGCGATGAACGCGAAGCGCTTCGTACCGGCTTCACCATCAATGTCGCCGTCTTGGGCGGGTTGATTGTCGCCGCGACCACTAGCCTGTGATCATCGTTTCGAGGCGGCGGGCCACTGGACCTCGACAGAGCCATTCCACGACGCTGCGCTGCTTGGGCATTTCGTTGATGGCTTCCGCAAGGCCGATCTTCCGGCGTGACCTCCTACACGGCCAGCTTTGAACGCGGCGCTCTGTACAAAGCCTGCGTCAGGATCGCGACGATGAATCCCATCCCCTGCGATCCTCCTCTAAGGTCCGGCGCCTTGGCTGTCACGGGTCGCCTTAGGCGCTCACGAATGCCCATGGGGCAATGTGGATGAAGGCAGCGCACCTTGTAAGCATGCAAGTTCACATTTTAGCGGCGTGAGCAGGCGGCCTGTGAAAATCCATGTTCTGATGTCGTTGCCTCCTCGGCACCGTTCCTGCGACCTATTCCTCAAAGCGACCCGTGGCGTCACGATCGCGCTCGTACCGTCTGGTGAGCGGAAACGGCGGCAACCAGGACTCGCGTCGGATGATCCAGCTTTCGTAGGTTGGCATCAGCTGGTCAGGCGCATCCAGGGACCCCAGGTTTACTTCGATTTCGTCTGCGGTGCGTCCGAAAACGGAGGAGCCGCAGCGGGGACAGAAAAACCGCCCGGCGTAGTCGCGTGTTTCGCCGTCGATCGTCACCGCATCCTCAGGAAAAATCGCGGAAGCGTGAAAAAGGGCGCCATGATGCTTGCGGCAGTCGAGACAGTGACAAAGGCCGACCCGGTATGGGCGCCCTGACGCGACAATTCGGACGTTGCCGCACAGGCAACCGCCGGTGAATCGGTCCATGCTGCGTCTCCTCCAATATCAAGCGGCCGGAATGGTTACAACGACCGGCACTGTTGTTGCAATCGCCGCGCCGCGGGCGGGGACGCGTCGTTCTTCCGTGGCGATGACATTGCAGCCGCCTCTCTATGCCTTGCGCGAGCTTGCCGCCGAAAATAGGCTTTGGTTTGTCATACGGAACGAAACGGCGCGTTCCATTGAGCCGCCAACTCGGCGGCCGAGGCGATCTTGACGCCGCAGTCGGCGAGTATGCGTGCGACGGTCGCTACCAGTTCGGCGTTGGACGAGGCTATGCTGCCGTCCGGAAGGAAAAGATTGTTTTCGAAGCCGACCCGGACATGGCCGCCAAGCAACGCTGCGGCGGTCACGCACGCCGCTTCGTTGCGGCCGAAGGCGCAGACGCTCCAATGGTCGAAGCGCGGCATGTTCGCCGCGAGGAATGGCAGGAGATCGGCAGGAACGGACGCCTGTCCCGGCGTGTATCGGCCCAGCACGTAGAGAACCGGTATGCTTGCCCAGGGGATCAGTCCGCGCTGCTGCATGTCCGAAAGCCTGACCGCCTCCTCGGGCGAATAGAGGATGATCTGCGGCGCAACCCCCTCGGTGTGCAGCCAGGCCATGAAGCGCACACAGGCGAGTTCCGATCCGGCATCAGGAACGATTTCGCGAAGCGCCAGCGAGACAGCTTGCGGCTTCACATCTTGTACGACGGCCATCTGTTGGGCCGGCGAATAGATACCGAGCGCTTCGGAGGTGATCTGAATTATCAAGCGGTCGCCGGCAGCACCGCGGATGGCGGCGATCGTCTGGCGGTAGGCGTCGGGGTCGAGCAGATGATTGCCGCTTCTGTCGCGGACATGGACGTGGATCATAGCCGCACCGGCATCGGCGCATTCCGCGGCCGTCCTCGCAAGTTCGGCTGGTGTCAGTGGAATCGCCGGATGGTCGGCCTTGCTGCGACGTCCCCCATTCGGGGCGACGGCTATGGCGATGCGGTCGAGACCAGTGGCCGGCTTCATGGGGATGTTCTGTGCGTGACAAGATTCATATGAATCAATCTTTGATCACACTGAAACAGACGTTGCAATCGTTGGTCTGGCGAGCTAGCAATATCCATGGACCAGGGAGAGCTTGCTGGACAGATCGTCACTGCCTTCGACGGCATGTCGGCGCAGCTTCGGTCCGCTGCACGCTATGTCCTTGATAAGCCGTATGATGTCGCGCTGTTGTCCATGCGCGAGCAGGCTCGGCACGCAGGAGTGCAGCCGGCGACGATGACGCGGCTGGCCCAGCATCTCGGCCTTGATGGCTACGAGGCGGTACGCGATATCTACGCCGCCGCGATCCGGGACGGCGAAATCGGTTTCGCTGGCAAGGCGGGCCTTCAGGTGGCCAGCCAAAAGCTCAAGGGCGACCACGCGCTGGCGGCCGACATTCTGGATTCGATTTCCAGCCAGCTTTCCCATCTGGCCGAAAGCAGGTCGATCGACCGTCTGGTCGACACGGCCAGGGCGCTGAGTGCGGCAAGGCGCGTCTATTGCCTCGGCCTGCGCTCGAGCCATGCGGTGGCCTGGCATCTGCATTACATCCTGTCGCTGATCGGCGAGAAGTCGGTGCTGCTGCACGGCATCGGCGGAACTGATGGCGACGCTCTGACCCATGCGACCAAGGACGACGTGCTGATCGCCGCCAGCGTCCTGCCCTACACGCGCTTCACCATCGAGCTTGTCGAGTACGCTGCCGGCCGCGGCGTACCGGTCATTGCGATCACCGACAGCGGGGTAGCGCCCTTGGCGCTGCTTGCCGATCACCTAGTCGTCGTGCCGACCGGCAGCCCGTCCTTTTTCCACACCATGACGCCAGCTTTCATCGTTGCTGAGATCCTCGGTGCTCTTGTCGCAGGACAGGCAGGCGAGGGCGCCGTTGAGTCGCTGCGACGTTTCGATGAGCAGGGCGCCGCTCTCAAGACCCATCTGAACCAACGTCCGCCGAAGAAAATGCCCGTGAGGGACCGTCGATGACACACATTCTTCATCGAACCATCCACTCGACGCTGCCGGTCGCCGCTCGCGGCCAAGGCATCGAACTGTTCGATGCCGAGGGCAAGTCCTATATCGATGCGTCGGGCGGCGCCGCCGTGTCCTGTCTCGGCCACGGCCATCCCGACGTGATCGCTGCACTGCACACCCAGCTTGACCGCATCGCCTACGCCCACACCAGCTTCTTCACCACCGAGGTGGCGGAGCGCTTGGCGGATCGGCTGGTCGAGGACGCGCCGAAAGGCTTGGACCACGTCTATCTGGTCAGCGGCGGCTCGGAGGCGGTCGAGGCCGCGCTCAAGATGGCCAGGCAATATTTTGTCGAGAAAGGCGAGCCGCAACGGCGCCATCTCATCGCACGCCGGCAGAGCTATCACGGCAATACGCTCGGCGCTCTCGCCACCGGCGGCAACGAATGGCGGCGCGCCCAGTTCAGGCCGTTGCTGATCGAGACCCACCATATCGACCCCTGTTACGCCTATCGCTATCAAAAGCATGGCGAAAGCGACGAAGCCTATGCGGCGCGCGCCGCCCAGCAGCTCGAAGACAAGATCCTCGAACTCGGCCCGGACGAGGTCATCGCCTTTGTCGCCGAGCCGGTGGTGGGTGCGACGCTCGGCGCAGTGCCGCCGGTCGCGGATTACTTCAAGCACATTCGCGCGATTTGCGACCGCTACGGCGTGCTGCTCATTCTCGACGAGGTGATGTGCGGCATGGGCCGTACCGGCACGCTGCATGCGTGCGAACAGGACGGCATCGCCCCCGACCTGCTGACCATCGCCAAGGGACTCGGCGGTGGCTACCAGCCGATTGGCGCGGTGCTGCTCGGCCGGCATATCTTCGATGCCTTTGCCCAAGGCTCGGGCTTCTTCCAGCATGGGCATACCTATATGGGCCATCCAATGGCAGCGGCGGCCGGCCTTGCTGTGCAGGAGGTCATCCGGCGTGACGGTCTACTCGACAACGTCAGCGCAATGGGCGCGCAGCTGGACGAACGCCTGCACCAACGCTTCGATAACCACCATCACGTCGGCGACATTCGCGGGCGGGGTCTGTTCAGGGGAATCGAGCTGGTGGTTGATCGCGCCAGCAAGGAGCCGTTCGATCAGAGGCTTGAACTCAACGCCCGCATCAAGCGCGAAGCAATGGCCCGCGGCCTGATGATTTATCCGATGGCCGGGACGATTGACGGTGTGCGGGGCGTTCATGTGCTTGTGGCGCCGCCTTTCATCATTTCCAAACAGGATATCGATCGGATCGTCGAACGGCTCGGTGAGGCAATCGACGCTGCGATTGCTTCAGCGGCCTGACCCGCACGACGCGGACCGCCTCAAACCAGTTCCAACGCGTCATCGGCGATGGGCCGGGACACCCACCAGAGAGGTAGCAACCATGTACAGTTCGATGAAAACCCTGATCGGCGCGGCGGCCTGCATGCTGCTGGCGCTGCCATCCGTCGCTGCCGAGCAGCGCTTCGTCACGGTCGGCACCGGCGGGGTCACCGGCGTCTACTATGCCGTCGGCGGCGCCATTTGCCGACTGATGAACAAGGACCGGCAGAAAACCGGCATCCGATGCTCGACGGAGTCGACCGGCGGTTCGGTCTTCAACGTCAACTCCATCCAGACCGGCGACCTCGATTTCGGCTTGACCCAATCAGACGTCCAGTACCAGGCCTATGAGGGGACCGGAAATTTCGACGGCAAGCCGTTCAAGGATCTGCGGGCCGTGTTCTCTGTCCATCCCGAGCCGTTTACCGTGCTGGCGCGGCCAGACGCCGGCGTCACCAAATTCGAGGACTTCAAAGGCAAACGCTTCAACGTCGGCAATCCCGGGTCAGGCACCCGCTCGTCCATGGAGGAGTTGCTCAAGCAGATGGGCTGGACGCTCGGCGATTTCTCGCTTGCCGCGGAGCTGAAGGCGGACGAGCAGGGCAGCGCTCTGTGCGACAACAAGATCGACGGTTTCTTCTACGGCGTTGGCCATCCTTCCGCCGCGATCCAGGATCCGACCACGGCCTGTGGCGCCAAACTCATCGCGCTGACCGGTCCGGCAGTGGACGCGCTGTTGGCAGCTCATCCGTACTATTCAGTCGCCACCATCAAGGGCGGCATGTACGCCAACAATCCGGACGACGTGACGACATTCGGCGTCCGCGCGACAGTGGTGACGAATGCCAGCACGCCCGATGAGGTGGTCTACGAACTGGTGAAGTCGGTCTTCGAAAATCTCGACGACTTCAAGAAACTGCATCCGGCTTTCGCCAATCTCGATCCCAAGGAGATGATCAAGACCGGTCTGTCGGCGCCAATGCATCCGGGCGCGGAGCGCTATTACAAGGAAAAGGGCTGGCTCTGAGGCCTTCGATGCGAGGCGCCACGGCCGCTCTCGCATCGCAAATAATTGTGGGGAACGATGACAGATCAAAGCCAGCGAGCGGCAGGGCCTGACCAACCCCTTATCGACATGGACAAGCTTAGCGAGCTCGTCGCCGAGGCCGACACCGGTGGGCGCAAGCCGACCGGCCGCACCGCGAAGCTGATCCTCGGCGTATCGCTGGCATGGTCGCTGTTCCAGCTCTGGTATGCCTCGCCCCTTCCGTTCATGCTCAATTTTGGTGTCGTCAGCGACGGCATCGCCCGCTCCATCCATCTGGCCTTCGCCCTGTTTCTGGCGATGCTGACGTTTCCGGGCTTCAAGACCTCGTCGCGCAGCCGGGTGCCGCTGCCCGACTGGGTGCTAGGCATCGCCGGGGCGGCGTCCGCCCTCTATCTGTTGGTCTTTTACAGCGATATCGCCCATCGGCCGGGCCTTCCTACTACGGCTGACCTGGTCGTCTCGATCGCCGGCGTCCTCATCCTGCTCGAGGCCGCCCGTCGCGCCGTCGGGCCTGCCATCACCGTCATCGCGGCGATCATGCTGATCTATATCTTCGCCGGGCCCCACCTTCCTGGCCTGCTTGGCCACAAGGGCGCGACGTTATCGCGCGCAGCCTCGCAGATGTGGCTGACGTCGGAGGGGGTCTTCGGTGTTGCCCTCGGTGTGTCCACCAACGTGGTCTTCATGTTCGTCCTGTTCGGAACATTGCTGGAGCGCGCCGGCGCCGGCGGCTTTTTCATCCAGCTTGCCTTCTCGCTGCTCGGCAAATACCGCGGCGGGCCGGCCAAGGCCGGTGTCGTGGCTTCCGGCCTGACCGGCATGATTTCCGGGTCGTCGATCGCTAATGTCGTGACCACCGGAACCTTCACCATCCCGCTGATGCGCCGGGTCGGATATTCTGCGGTGAAGGCGGGCGCCATCGAATGCGCGGCCGGCGTCAATGGTCAGCTGATGCCTCCGGTGATGGGCGCCGCCGCGTTCTTGATCGCGGAATATGTCGGCATCTCCTATGCCGAGGTGGTCAAGCACGCCTTCTATCCGGCGCTGCTGACCTATGGCTCGTTGTTCTACATCGTCGATATCGAGGCGATGAAGACGGGGATGAAGGGCCTGCCGTCACGCAGCACGCACTCCGCATTTCAGGGCGCGCTGCGCGGGCTGATGGGCGTATGCGGTTTCATCATCCTCGCAGGGCTTGTCTATTACGGCATTGGCTGGACGAAGATCGTTTTTGGCGCGGCCGCGACCTGGATGATCACTGCCGCGCTGATCGCCGTCTACATCGGCCTTGTCGCCTACCGGGCGCGTTATCCGGACCTGCCGCTGGAGGATCTGGAGGGCGAGATCGTCAGGATTCCCCACTTCGGCGAGACGGCACGCACCGGCCTGCATTTTCTGCTGCCTGTGATCCTGCTGATCTGGTGCCTGATGGTGGAGGAGTTGTCGCCCGGCCTGTCGGCATTCTGGGGCGCTGTCGCCCTTATGGCGCTGATCGTCACGCAGCGGCCGCTCACCGCCTTTTTCCGCAAGGACCGCGCGCTGGCGCAGCATTGGCTTCACGGTTTCGACGATCTGGTCGGTGGGCTGTCCGCCGCCGCACGCAACATGACGACGGTCGGCATTGCCACTGCGACGGCCGGCATCATCGTCGGCACGGTTCTGCTCACGGGCATCGGGCTGGTAATGACCGAGCTGGTCGAATTCATCTCGGGCGGCAGCTTCATCGTCATGCTTTTGTTCACCGCGGTGATCTGCATCATTCTCGGCATGGGCATGCCGACCACTGCAAGCTATGTCGTCGTCGCCACCTTGATGGCGCCGGTCATCGTCGATTTGGCGGCGCAGAACGATCTTGCCGTGCCGCTGGTCGCCGTCCACATGTTCGTTTTCTATTTCGGGCTGATGGCGGACGTGACGCCGCCAGTGGGCCTGGCGGCTTATGCAGCTGCGGCAATTTCCGGCGCCGATCCGGTGAAGACCGGCATTCAGGGCTTCAAGTACGAGATCCGTACCGGCCTGCTGCCGTTCATCTTCATCTTCAACACCGGACTGCTGATAATCGATCTCGAAGGTCCGTTCGATTTCGTCGCGATGGTGGTGACATCGACGCTGGCCATGGTCTCGTTTGTAGCAGCGACGCAGAATTGGATGCTCGTGCGCAACCGCTGGTACGAGACGATTGCGTTGCTTGTGGCCTGTTTCATCTTGTTCAGGCCGGGATTGTTGCTCGATCAGGTGAGTGAACCGTATCGGGTAGTACCCGCCACCGAACTCAGCCGTATCGTCGACGAGACAGCCGAGGGAGGCGCGGTTCGCTTGCGCCTGACGACACTGAACCTCAACGGCGATGAGATATCGAAGCTGGTTCGGCTGCAGCTCGGGCCTGCAAATTCATCGGCCGAACGCCTGAAGGCTGCGGGCCTGGACGTCAGTGCGCTTGGCGATAGCGTGACGGTCGGCGTCGTGCGACTGGGCAGCCAGGCGGCCAAATTCGGCCTGCAGCCCGGCGACGAAATCAACCAGGTGCTAGTCCCTGCGGAACGGCCATCGCGCTATTGGTTTACCATCCCGGCCCTGTTGTTGGTCGGTCTCGTCTTCTGGGTTCAGAAGCGGCGAAGGAGGACAATCGGTCTGTAAGCGTCTTGTGAGCGGAAGAGTGTTGGCCAGCATGTCAGTAACAAGAGAACCAAACGGCGCCGCGGAACCGGCTAGCGTGGAAATGCGCTTGACGACGCACGACCGCCCCTTCGAACCGGTCGACTACGGGCTTTACGCGCTGACGGTCATTGCCTGGAGCGCATCGTGGTTCGCGATCGAACTTCAGGTCGGCAGCGGCGTGTCGAACGAGGTCAATCTGGTCTGGCGCTTCGCCATCGCCACGCTGCTGATGTTTGCCTGGGCGGGCTTTTCCGGTCGGCGGCTCCGCTTTCCGATCACCGACCATTTGCGCTTTGCTGTGCTCGGCATCCTCATCTTCTCGTCGAACTTCCTGTTTTTCTATTACGGCGCCGGCTATCTCGTCAGCGGCTTGCTCTCAGTCGTCTTCTCGCTCGCCTCGGTCATCAACATGCTGCTCGCTGCCTTGGTCATCGGCGAGCGCCCGGCGCCGCGCATTCTCGCCGGCGGCACCATCGGCTTCGCCGGAATAGCGCTGATGTTCTTTCCCGAAATCGCCGCCAACGGGCTTTCCGGCGGCACGTTGGTGGGTCTTCTTCTGTGCCTCTGCGGCACGCTGAGCTTCTGCGCCGGCAATCTCGTCTCCGTCGCCAACCAGCGCCGCGGCCTGCCGCTCGTTTCAACGAGCGCCTGGGGCATGCTTTATGGCACTTTGTGGTCGGCGTTGCTGGCCTTCCTGCTTGGTGAGCCGTTCGTGTTCGCGACGACCGCCTCTTATATCGGCTCGCTGGTCTTCCTAGCCGTCATATCGACCGTCGTGGCTTTCGCCGCCTACCTGACGCTGCTCGGACGCATTGGCGGCGCCCGGGCCGGCTATGCGACCGTCATATTTCCCGTCTTTGCGCTTTTGATCTCCACAGCGCTGGAAGGCTATGCCTGGACTGTGTACGCGATCATCGGGCTCGTCCTCGTCGCCGCCGGGAACGTCCTGGTCATTCGCGGGGGACGGCGCTGACGCATGGAATGCTTGCGCAATGCCGCCGCGTTCCGGTTGTGCGGGCCGCGGTTCTATCGAGCTTGACTCTCCGCATCCTCTGTCTAAGCTGCGGTCAATGGGTCAGACCAATGTACCAGGGTTGGCCCGGGAGGGAACTAAACGCGTATGCCGATCCAGGCCGTTGAACCACGCCGGCTTTACCGACAGGTCGCCGATCAGCTCAGGCAGCTGATCGATGCCGGCGAGTTTTCCGTCGGCGACCGCCTGCCGACCGAGCGGGATCTGGCCGACCAGCTCGGAATTTCCCGCCCGACAGTCCGTGAAGCGCTGATAGCGCTGGAGGTTGAAGGCCGCATACGCATCCGCGTCGGCTCGGGTATCTACGTCACCGATCCGCCGAGCGCCGCCGCCTCCGAACCCGAAATAGAGGAAGGCCCGTTCGAGCTGTTGCGCGCGCGCGAATTCGTCGAAGGCGCGATCGCCGCCGAAGCGGCCCTCCATGTCCGGCCTGCAGATATCGAACGGCTCGACGACGTGCTGCGCCGGATGGAGGCCATGCGTCACCCCAACAAGATGACCATTGCGCTCGACCGGGAATTCCACACCGCCGTCGCCGGCATTCTCGAGAACGCGGTGCTGGTGCGCTTCATCGGCGAGCTTTTCGACCAGCGCATGAACCCGTACTTCGAACGCCTGTCGATCTATTTCGAGACCAGCGATTCCTGGCAGGTCGCGGCAAAGGAACATCGTGCCGTGCGTGATGCAATTGCCGCGCGCGACCCCGAGCGGGCCAAGGCCGCCATGCAGCAGCATCTGCGCCAGTCGCAAATCAGATTCTCACGCAATTTCGATGAGAGAGCCGCAGCCAAGGAGGTTGCGGAATAGCAGTTGGCCGGGGGGAGATCCGGCCGTCAAGTTCAACCAGGGAGGAATTAGATGCTGAGAAAATACGCAGTTCTGCTCGGTGCGATCGCCGCAATTGCCATACCCATGGCGTCGGCCTCGGCGGAAACGGTCCTGAAATGGGCGCATGTCTACGAGACGACGGAGCCCTTCCACACCGAATCCGTGTGGGCGGCCGACGAAATCAAGAAGCGCACCCAGGGCCGCTACGCCATCGACGTCTATCCGGCCTCGCAGCTTGGCAAGGAAGCGGACATCAACCAGGGCCTGATGCTCGGTACCGTCGATATCATCATTTCCGGATCGAGCTTCGCGGCGCGCGAATATCCACCGATCGGCGTCACCTATTTCCCATACACTTTCCGCGATGCCGACCATTTGCTGAAATACACCAAGAGCGACGTCTACAAGGCCCTGACCAAGGGCTATGAGGACAAGACCGGCAATCACATCGCTGCCACCACCTATTACGGGACGCGGCAGACCACCTCGAACCGTCCGATCGCCAAGTGCTCCGACATGCAGGGCCTGAAGATGCGGGTTCCCGACGTGCCGGCCTATCTGGCCATGCCGCGTGCCTGCGGCGCCAACACCGCGCCGATTGCCTTCGCCGAGGTGTATCTGGCCCTGCAGAACGGCACGGTGGAGGCCCAGGAGAACCCGCTGACCACCATCGAGGCGAAGAAATTCTACGAGGTGCAGAAGAACATCGTGCTCACTGGCCATATCGTCGATCATCTAAACACCATCATATCGGCGTCGCGCTGGGCCTCGCTTTCCGATGAGGACAAGAAGATCTTCACCGAGGTGATGCAGGAGGCTGCCGCCCGCGCCACGGCAAAGATCGTCGCCCGCGAAAAGGAACTGGTGCAGGTATTCAAGGACCGCGGCATCAGCGTAACCGATGTCGACCGTGCCGACTTCGAGAAGAATGTGCTGGAGAAGGTCACCTTCGAGGAGTTCGGCTACAACAAGGCCGATTGGGAAGCGATCCGCGCCATTAAGTAGGGCACCGGGAAATCAGATGCTTGATCAAGAGGATAGAGCGGCAATCGGATTTGCTGCTTTAACCTGCTCTTCGGTCCGGCTCCAAATTGCGCCGGACGGCCTTTTCAATCCTTGACGACCCACCAGCTTCGGGAGCCCGCGCCGATGGCCGAGGAACACCACATCGAGATCACCGTCGAAGAGATCGCGCACGCCTTCGAGGAGGTGCCGGTACACGTCGATCTGTCGGACCACGGCGTCGAGGACTGGATCACGCTTGCCGTTTTCTGGGGCATGGTCGTGTGTGTCTTCCTGCAGTTCTTCACCCGCTATGCGCTGAACAACAGCCTTGCCTGGACCGAGGAGATCGCCATCAACGCGCTCGTCGTCGTCGTTTTTCTGGGCGCCGCCATGTGCGTGCGCCTTTCGCGCCATATCCATGTCGACGTGCTTTACCACTATCTGCCGGAGCGCGTCGGCCGCTGGCTGGCGCTCGCCGTCGATGTTATCCGCATTGCATTCTTCGGCTACGGATCCTGGTTGATGTGGCGCTACGTCACGATCGTGGCGCATGAGCGCATGGTCACCGTCAACCTGCCGCGGCGCTGGTTCTTCTACGCCGTACTGGCCGGGTTCGTGCTGATGCTTCTGCGCTCGATCCAGGTCTTCATCGGCAATTACAGGCGCGGCTATTCGGTGCTCGAGCGTCCTGGCGCGTTCGAGACGGCGGGGGTCTGAGCGATGCTGCTTCTGGTCGGGGGCTTTCTTGTCCTGATGCTCATCGGCGTGCCGGTCGCCGTTTCGATGGCGGCCGCTTCGATCCTTTACCTCGTCATCTACGGCGTCGCGCCCGATATCATCGCGGCCCAGCGCATGATCGCCGGGGTGGAGAGCTTTCCGCTGCTCGCCGTTCCGTTCTTCATCCTGGCGGGCAACCTCATGAACATCGCCGGCGTCACCGGGCGCATCTATTCCTTCGCCCTTGCCCTGGTCGGCTGGATGAAAGGCGGCCTGGCGCAGGTCAACATCATCGGATCGGTGATCTTTTCCGGCATGTCGGGCACCGCGCTCGCCGACGCCGCCGGCATCGGCACTATCGAGATCAAGGCGATGAAGGACCACGGCTATCCTATCGACGCCGCGGTCGGGGTTACCGCCGCTTCCGCCACGCTCGGACCGATCTTTCCGCCCTCGCTGCCCTTCGTCATCTACGGCATGATGGCCAATGTCTCGATTGGCGCGCTGTTCATGGCCGGCATCCTGCCCGGCGTGGTCATGACCGTGCTGATGATGATCACGGTCGCCATCTTCGCCTACAGGCGCGGCTGGGGCTCCGACACATCCTTCGAGCTTCGGCGGCTTGCCGAAGCGGCGGGCGAGGTGCTGGTGGTGGCTGCCTTTCCGATTGGCTGCTATGTGCTGGTGCAGCTTGGCCTGTCGATCAATATCGCGGTCGGCATAGCGCTGCTGATGCTGATCGTGGCGGACTGGTATTTCGATTTTTCCGCGGTCATGGCGCTGATGACGCCGGTCATCCTGATCGGTGGCATGACGATGGGCTGGTTCACGCCGACCGAGGCGGCGATGGCGGCTGTGATCTGGTCGCTTTTCCTAGGGTTGGTGCGCTACCGCACGATGACGCTGCGTTTGCTTGCCAAGGCCAGCTTTGACACGATCGAGACGACCGCCTCGGTGCTCTTCATCGTCACCGCCGCATCGATCTTCGCCTGGCTGCTCACCGTCAGCCAGGCAGCACAGCTGTTCTCGAACTTCATCTTCGCGCTCACCGAAAACAAGTGGGTCTTCCTGATCCTGGTCAACATCCTGATGCTGGTGGTCGGCTGCTTCCTCGATACGATCGCCGCGATCACGATTCTGGTGCCGATCCTGCTGCCGGTCGCCGCCGTCTACGGCATCAACCCTGTGCATTTCGGGCTGATCATGACGCTCAACCTGATGATCGGGCTTTTGCACCCGCCGCTCGGCATGGTGCTCTTTGTGTTGTCGCGCGTTGCCAAGCTCTCGGTTGAGCGCACCACCATGGCGATCCTGCCGTGGCTGGTGCCGCTTATCGTGGCGCTGCTTCTGATCACCTTCATACCCGCCATCACGCTTTGGCTGCCGACCGAGATGGGCTTGATCCGGTGAGTGGCCAGGCGATTGCCGCGACGCTGTTCGGCCCGCAGGACCTGCGCGTCGTGGAGCGTCCGCTTGAACCGCTGGCACCAGGTATGGTGCGGGTGCGCTTTGGGGCAGGGGGCATCTGCGGCTCCGACCTGCATTATTTCCGCCATGCCCGTACCGGCGACTTCGTCGTCACTTCGCCGCTTGTCCTCGGCCACGAAATCTCAGGCGAAATCGTCGAGATCAACGGCGCCGCGCCCGGCCTCGGCATCGGCGACCATGTCGCGGTCAATCCGTCGCGCTGGTGCGGGCGTTGCGCGCGATGCCTGGAAGGCCGCGCCAATCTCTGCGAGAACATCTATTTCATGGGCTCGGCATCGAAGACGCCGCATATGCAGGGCGGATTCGCCAGTCTGTTCGACGCCACGCCCGCGCAATGTTTCAAGGTTCCATCTGACGTGGCCTACCAGGCGGCCGCACTTGCCGAGCCGTTGGCGGTCAGTCTGCACGCCGTCGCGCGGGTGGGCGACGTCAGGGGCCGCAACGTCGTCCTGTTCGGTGCCGGCCCCATCGGTCTCTTGACCATGCTCGCGGCCAGGCTTGCCGGCTGCGCTGAACTGACCGTCGTCGATATCGCCGCCGCGCCGCTCGCCTTCGCCCGCCGGCTTGGCGCCGACAGGACGATCGACCTTTCCGGCGGCGACGCCGAACTCCAGGCGCTTGCTGCCGGGGATTCGCTTGATGTCGCGTTCGAGATTTCAGGCACTGCCGCCGGCCTTGCCGCGGCGATCGCCAGTGTCCGGCGCGGCGGCACGGTGGTCCAGGTCGGCAATCTTCCCGGTGGCCACATCCCGCTGCCTGCCAATGCAGTAATGGCCAAGGAGATCGACCTCAAAGGCACATTCCGCTTCGGCACGGAGTTCGGCCGGGCGGTCGATCTCATCGTGTCGGGGGAGGTGGACGTCCTGAAGCTGATGACAGCGGAGCGCACGCTTTCTTGCGCCACCGATGCCTTCCGACTTGCCGCCGACCGTTCACAGAGTGTCAAGGTCGTGCTGACCGCGGACTGAATCGTGGTTCTTGCCAGATCGTTAGCAGCCATAACTCATTGCGAACGGACGAAACTCAGAACGTGCTCGACGTATATGCTCCCACCACCCAGGTCTCCGGTTAAACTCGGGAGCAATACCCGGCAGCTTGCTGTCAAAATTGTTGGCAGCAAATCCGCTCGCGATTAAAGCCCCTTCGTCGCGAGATTTCGTTCAGTTCGGCCATTCCTCGTCCTGCCAATCGCGCGCTGCGTGGATCACCCGCAAAATTGAAATGCTTTCTCGGGCGCCCTTGGCGGTCACGGCATAAGCGATGATGTAGGGCAGGCGACTCACAGGTTTTTCATAGGTGCCGGATACACGGCCGGGTCGCCCGGTTGCCATTTCCCCAAGCGCGCCCCTGCGTCCAGAATCCGGTCTGCTACCAGGCGCGCAGCGCGCGGATTATCCTGCGATATAGCCGATCTGTTCCTTGATGTCGTCCAGCTCACCGCGAGACCACTGAACGGCTCGCGTCACACCTTGCGGCCCGTGCCGGCATCAATCGCGGCATAAATTTCTGCCATAGCCTTATCATGAGACACGATGCGCCCAGCTTCGACATCAGCAAGGCCGCAGTTGATACCTTCAATGATTTTCAAGCTCGCGATCGACATACGCTGCGACGGCTTCACCTGCGAGGAACGACTTGCTACGCCGGGTGTCGGTTGCGATCCGGTCGAGCTTTTCCTTTACATCGGGACTGACGCGAATTGTCATAGTGGTGCTAGCGGCCATAGCGGTGTCCTGTGTTGATCTGTGTACACCTTAGCACAGAGCGCCGCGCTGGTTCATTATCCCCTGACCGCCGAGCCGACGATCGAATCCACAAAGAAGCGCTGCAGCAAGACGAAGAGCACCAGTGGCGGGAGCACGGCAAGCGTCGCGCCAGCCATCACCAGTCCCGTGTTTAGAGCGCCTCTGTTGTAGCTGAGCAGGCGACTAAGGCTGATGACGATCGGATATTCGTGTGCCTTGCCCTGTAGAACGGTCAGCGGCCAGAGATAGCTATTCCAGTGATAGACGAAGGCAAACAGCGCCAGTGCTGCGATTGCCGGCGCCAGACTGAATCGAGGATGCGCAAAGTCCCTGTTTTTTGCGAGGCAATCGGCGCTTCACTGTGCAGGTACAAATAGAATGTGCGACCGTGCTGGCTTCCCAGCATCAGGATAGAGCATACGCCTGGAACCTTCATAGCCCGATGCCGCGCTTCTTTCCCAGGTTCCAATCCACGCCCCCCATATCCGAGCACACGACCCCGATGACTTGATTACCCAATCGCTTTTCGAGCGACGGCGACCAGGGCACGAGCTTGAATTCGAGTCCATTGTCGATCATCGCGAGCCGGCCTGAAGCCAGCGAGAAACGCCGCCGGTAAATCCCAGCCACATGATCGCCGTTGGCAGCCTTCGTGAACGAGAGGCCCGTCTGGGCGGCGAGGCGGGCACCGAGCGATTCCACCTCATGATCGTGTAAAGTATCGATCAGATTGCGCACAAGAATGACGCGCTGTCCCTCGCGCCTGGCCAGATCGCGGCTGACAAGGTGGTCGACCCGATCTTGCAGTGCCTGTCTTACGTCCCTACCAAAGCCGCCGTCACCGAATTCGGCAGGCTCGCGTGCAACGAGTTGGCGATCGAGCCAAGTCGCGCCGGAAGCATGGACCTGCTGTTCGATTGACAGGTCGGAGCGGACCGCGAGCGTGACCCGGCCACCGCCATTTGCACTCGCATCGCGGCACAACTCCACGACCGAGCCCGGGTCGGAGTCTCCGGCCGCATCAGGGTCATGGAAGCGAATGTGGTGCGTGCGTCCATCAATGCCATCGACGATGGCATAGGCCGCGCCGCGCCGTTCGTCATAAAGGCCGCGTTCGAGCAGTCGGCCGATCACGGGCGCATCAATCCTTTCGGCGGCTAGCACATAGTCGGCCGTCCCTTTTTCTAGCCCATGCACAGTGAGGCTGCGGTGCATGCGCTTGATGATGTCGCCGCGTTCACCGAGGGCGCGCAAAGTGGGCTCGGCCTGTTCGACCACTATCCACTGGCCGGGACGGATCTCGTTCGCGAGGCCCAGGCTTTCCAGTTGCCGCAGCCGGCCGACTTTGAGCCCCAGGAACTCGTCGGGCCGGCGATCAGGATGTGGCGCGAGATCAATGATACCATGACGGTCGGCGTCACGAACAAGCTGGCGATCGAGCTGCGTCCAGCGCTCAGTGTCGACCTGGCGCTCGATGGCCCGGCGGATGTCGAGGTCCATGCGGAGCCCAAGCGTCTGGGTGAGAATGTCGCTCGCCCGATCGCGCATGCCCTGGCGGATGTAGTCCCGCGAGATGACAAGGCTCTCGCCATCGTCGGCAACGCCGCGAACGAGGATGTGAACGTGCGGATGTTCGGTGTTCCAGTGATCGACGGCTATCCAGTCGAGCCTCGTGCCGAGGTCGCGCGCCATGTCGGCCATCAGGTCACAAGCGAAGTTCTTGAGGTCGCCGAGCTCCATTGCATCGTCTGGCGAAACGATGAAACGGAAGTGATGCCGATCATCCTTGCAGCGGTCGCAGAAGGCGTCATGATCTGCATCTTTGGTGTCGGGACCGAACATCCTCGCCTTCTCACCATCACGTGTAACACCTTCGCGGCGAAGATATTTGAGATGGGTGGCGAGTGGCCCAGACCCTCTGAACTGCCGTACCACACGGGTCTTGACGACGGCGCCGCGTGACCGGTCAGAGATGAGGCGACTGGCGCGGATGCTCGCTGACCTGCCGCGGCCAAACGTTGAAGCTCGCGGGGAGGTGATCCGACCCTCGCGTGTAAGGTGACCGCCGGCGCGCTGTGTGGCCGCAAGAGCCTGGAAGATGAAGGGTCGTGCGCGCTGGCCGGCGCGGGAGCGGATGCGACCAGGGCGGACGCGAAAGCTATCGTCACGCTTCATGCTAGACGGCCACGAGGTGCGGTTTCCATTGAAACACTGAAAAATTGGGAATAGCGCACATCGCTGATTGTGCCAGCACATTGCGAAATGAGACGAAAATTGTAAGGAAAACAATCGGCCGAACCGAGCCGCACCTCGCGGCCCTTTATCCTGCCAATCTCTCTGTTCTCATCCACAGCCAACCCTTCCGCCGGAATTTCCGCGACGGAACAGGCCGGAATGCAATTGAGGAGGAACGTGGCGATCATTGCGATATGGCTAAAGAGGGCTGAGCGAATAGGCCGGAACCGGCGTGGTTCGATTGGAAATCGGTTTCACCCGGCTGTGGCTCGATCGCGGTCAGGTCCGCAGCAGGATTGCCTATTGGCGACCGCATTGCAGACGAATGAATCGCCGCAAAGATCGTCTCGGCATAACCATTGCCATCCGATGCAGCGGCGTTCCGAATGTCATGGGGATGCGGAAAGATCGTTGCACGGAGTGAGCTGGCTCTGCCCCTTCCGTGCCGCGCGCGCCGCGGAGTGAGAACTGCACCATCGAGCAGCGGCGCAAGTTTCCTGACGTAGTCGACCGTCTCGCGTGGCAGCGGACGGCCGGTTAAGAGATGTTCCGTGTACCGACCAGGACCGGCATTGTAAGCGGCAAGAAAGCCGCTGCGCCCGAAGCTGTCGAGCATTTCGCGAAGATATGCTGCACCTGCAAGAATGTTGTCACGCGGTTGATACGGATCGTCACCGAGACGGTATTTGATGCGCAGTTCTTGCCACGTCGCCGGCATGATCTGCATCAAGCCCATTGCGCCCTTGCTTGAAAGCGCACGAACATCGCCGACGCTCTCAACATGCATGACGCCGCGCAGCAACTGCTCTGGAATGGCGAAGCGTTTTGACGCTTCCCGGATATGCCGCGACCACGGGCCAGCCGACAAGATCGTCGACTCGGAGTGCGCCGGCCGTTCACCAGCAGAGGAAGCCGCTGCACCAGTTTCGGGCGCCACGAAGCCGAGCATCACACATGCGGCAAACGTCGTCATGCCTCTGTGGGCTGCGTCCCGCAGACCGCAGAACCGATGCGCCGCCAGCCTGCGACGGTGTTCGCTTCCGTTAAGGGCAGGGGCTCGCCAATCGAACCGGCTTTGCCAAAATTGTGATGAAATCGGCGTCCGCAGCCACAAGCAAGTGTCCGGCCCCCTCTGGGCTGCCTCGCGGGCGGTCGGGTCGAAGGGTTTGACCGGCGCGCAATGGATCAAAAGGGTTGGCGAGAAAGATTCGTCGAAGGGCTCCAGAAGCATCTGTTCAGCCTCGCCCGTCGCGCTTCGATGATCGGTTCCAGTGCAGGCTCCAGACGCTGTTCTCTGCATCGGACCGGAACAGCTTGGCGCGGATCGGCTGCGTAAAGGACGGGTCGTCAATTGAGACGGAGAGGTAATCCCCAGCCTTGTCTCCGGCGCGGTCCCAAGCCGCACCGACCGCCATCCCTTCGCAATAGATCAGATGGTCGGGCGCGTTTTCGGTTTTGGATTTCTCGGCAGGCAGGATGGCAATCTTCGCCTCGATTGTTAGCGTGGAGAGATTGCCGAAGAAGCCGTCATCATTGCGCGTGAAGGTTCCGATCTGGGTCATTGCAGTGCTCCTTTCTGAGTGTTGGTGCGCGTCGAGCCGAGCCCTCACGGCTCGCTAGCGAGGGATCGTTGGTGATATCCAGTACCGGAGTGGTGCGCTCCGTGGTCCAGACGGGAACCGCGCGGCCAACTATCGATGAGAGCGGGAGCGGGCCGAAATAGCGGCTGTCAAAACTGTCGGCTGCACCCGGGTTCATAAGGAAGACGTCGGCCTCGGCAACGTCGCGGCAGCCCTGCCAGATGGGCAGGGATCGACCACGACTGTCACGCTCGCGCGCATGTCCATAGGTCTTGCCGTTGACGATGATCATTGTGCCTTGGCGACAGACGGTTGCGCCCCCGAGTGCCAAAACATGCTTGAGGAGCGGCACATTTTTCGGCAGATAGCCGCGTCTTGCCATGAAGGCCGCCAATGGCTCGGGCGGCATGATGACGGCGATATTGGCAATACCGATTTTGTCGGCCGGCTGGACGCGATAGAGCCCGACGGGGATGCTCGCCGATGCGTTCCAGATGGACAGCGGCGGATGGCTAATCCATGCCGGCGCCGCGGCGAGCACTGCGCCGCCAACCATGGTGGCGATGATCTTTGTGCGTTTGCTCATGACTCGATCCCGGGGCGCAGCAGGAAAGCTTTACGACGCTTGCCGGTGTATGGACTCGGCTGCTCGCGTGCGGCTATCCGGCTGTGGACGTGCCGCCGTTGACGCGGCGACATGAAGGTCAGGATTTGCTGCTGTTTCGCCGCTACCAAGCGGCGCGGTTGCAATCTCCTGGCTTGCGCGTGGATGGTTTGCGACGCAGCCCAGACCAGGATGGCAGCGTTCCAAATCGTTCCCATGCCGTGCACACTTGCCGCCTCAACGCAGGTCGATTCTTCGCCCGCATGAGGGTGGATCGGTGTCAGGCGGCGGGATTTCACCAATAAGACGAGCTGCCGCGCCACGACGTCCCGCGTGCCGCGTGGAGGGAAGCCGGTTGAGGGGACATAAGACAGCGCAAATTGCTGCTGAACGGTCTCGCGATACTGCATTTTCGGTGCGCCACAGATCAGGAGCTGCGGTCGCGCCGGCCGACATAGGCGGGCGCGCGGGCTGCATGGGGTTTTGCCGGCGGAACATAGGTCGCGTTGGCATCGCTGGTGGAGGTGCGTGCGCCCAGCTCTATCCAGGCGTGCAGGTCGTTGATGTCGTAGAGAACGCGCCCGCCGACCTTCCGGTATTTTGGGCCGGTGCCGTAGGTCCGGTGCTTTTCGAGTGTGCGGACGCAGAGCCCGACGATGGGTGCTGCCTCCTTCGTGCGCAAATACTTTTGGGGCGCGTCCGCGGGACCCTTCGACATCGCTCGATCTCCATTCGGTTCTGCTGTCGTCCTGGCCTGCCGGGACGCGCGAAGTGGACCATGATCGAAATGAGGAAAGGCGAGGGAGGGCAAAGATTGGGGGGCGCGTTTTTGCTACCCCTTTGCTATCCCGAAGAAGGACTTCGGCGGCCGGACTTTTCGCTGCGGTTGTGGGGATAGAAGAGAAGATCGCGATAGCCGCCGGCGACTAAAAAAGCTGCACGGCGTAAGATAGCTCGGACCTTGTGGCGGAGATGATGATCACGCCAATCTCGCGGCACAATCGGCTCTTGCGAAAACAGCACCTCCGCGAGCTGACGATAGGTTGCACCCATGCGGTGACCATCATGTGCGCGCAAATTGAGGATATGCCTGGTCTTGGTCTGTTGCGGCAGCGCGCCGTAAGATGAACTTCCTGCCCGGCCGTTCAGTGCGCGCCAGAACCGGCGCGCTGCATCGAGCCGCGTCTCGAATGCAGCGTCGAGCGGCAGAAGGGTAGCGTTGAATTCACCGGCGCGGTCATCAGCGACGAGATGACTTTTCCCAATTAAGGTAGACCAAGTAATGTGAAGGCCTTCGTCCTGCGGCCAAACGCTGGCTCCGGCAAGGCTGGAAGGTCGAACTGTTTGATGGGATGTAGATACCCGCATGACCCGGAGCACGCGCGGCGAGGCCTGTTCCGTCCAGATGATATTGTCAGCTTTCGGAAGTCCGGCACCGGCAGTTTTGAAATCGCGCGCCCCAACGGGCGGCGAGATCGGGCTGACCGGCAGGTTCTCCAGAACCAGCGAGTTGCGATGCAAGCTGGCTGCACTCTGCCACGAATTCGTCATTCCGGATCAGATACTCGGCAGCGAATTCCGTAGCCTGGTAGCTGCACATGTGTGCATACGCCGCCGGATCGGTCCAATCGCCTTGCACTGTTCCTGTCCTCTCCGCGTACCCGGATGTGAGGCGTCGGCGTCAACATTCCCGGCGGATAAGGAAGTTGAATAGTTGGAGAGTCGGCAAACCATTATGCCGACTCAGCAAAGTGGAGCGCCGGCCGCGTCAGTGCGGAGCGCCGCCAGCGAGAAGATATCGGTAGCCGCTGGTCGTCATCCATCGCGCGCGGGCAAGATGGGTTTCCCAGGACCGGTACGCTCGTTCCGGCTCCTGCTCCGGGTCTATATGCAAGACGATCCTGGCCACCTCTCGCCAATCGGCATCTTCCGCCGCCGCGTCAAGCAGGCGAATGTAGGTGAGCAGACGCTCCTCGTCATAGCCGGTCAGGACCGAGGCATCCGGCGCAATGTCGGCGACGTCAGGATCGAGCAGCGGTTTAAGCATGGTATTTGACCATATTTCGATCGCGATCTCGAAGGAGCCGTCCTTTAGATCGAGCACCAATCATAGCGAATAGGAACGATCATTCCTAGAACGATAGTTCCCTTTCTGGTCCCTAATCCGCCATGAATCTCAAGGAGATCATGGCGGCCAACATGCGTCGCCTGCGCCATGACCAGAACGTGACGCAGGAGGAACTGGCCGCCCGCTCTGGACTGAGCATGCGTTACGTCGGATCGATCGAGCGCGCTCGGGTCTCGGCCAGCATCAGTGTTCTTGGGAGGATCGCAACTGCGCTGAATGTGGACCCATGCGAGTTGATCAGAAAATCGGCACCGTGAGTTGACGCGGGAAACACCTCGAATTTTCGATGATCGGCGAGGCGACATGCAGGAATGAAGTCTCCAGTCGCGAACACGACAGGTAGTCGCCCCAAAGTCCGACGGAGCTCGTTGGGCAGCGACTGCGCTCATCTTGCCGTGAAAAGGAGGACGGCCCCGCCCTGTTCGTCCGGGCGGAGCCTTGGTCGGGGCCTTACTCCGCGTTGCGGCGGCCGTTGGGGCGGGACCAGATAAGGCTGTAGTCTTCGCCTTGCTCATCGTTGAAGAGGTTGGCGTAGATCGGAGCCGTGAAGCTCGGATCGTCCACCTTCAGGCCGAGAAAGTCGCGGCCCTCATTGGAGCGCTTGGACCAAGCGGCGCCGATCTCGACCCGCCCGACGAAGACACGGTGACTGGGGGCGTTGTCGCCAGAGCGGTTGGCCTCGGGGACGATGCGGACGTTCTTGGCCTGGAGCGAGAGGGTGACGATTTCGCCGGTGAACTCGTTGTTGCCGGTTCTCTTAAAGCTTCCGATTATCGCCATGAGTTTTCTCCTTGAACTCTGTTTCGAGCCCGCACCATTGCGGCCTCGATAGCGATCGGCGGGCCGGAGGCGATCGACGCCGCATCGCTTGCGACCGCAGCGCCAGCGGAGGATGGCAGCCAAGCGACTTTGTTGTTTGGCGAGGAATGACGGCGCAGCCGGCAGGGGAAGAAAGTCGATCGGCGCCATTGCGGCTTAGGCGATCGAGGCGCAGCCGACCTTCGGCCAGATCAGCCCATTAAAGAGGCCGTTTGGAGCGGCCCACCAGATAGAGACATCAACGGAGAACCTGGCGATACCGTCGCTGGCGAAATCCCGGCTACGACGATCACCGGCGTCGATGCTCCTCTGTACAGGCATCGCGAAGCCGCAAGCTGTTGTCGGAAACGCGCATAAGACACGCACGTGACGGTTCAAGTCACGGCTGACGTGCACCACCGGATATGCGCTATCTTTGGAGCGAGACGGCACGCCGTTGTGGATTCGAACTGTGCGTCGCGCGATGCCGTGTCAGCGACGATCCTAACAATGCGATGGCCGAAAAAAGCATCCTGCCCACGCCGGTTGTTCGGTGAGTTCGCCTAGATCCAGGCCCTGTTCGGTTGAACGGGCGTCGTTATTCGCAGCTGTGATGCCAGCTGCGACGCAGCTGAACGTTGACGGCAAGCGTGACGGCGTCGCGCGCCTTTGCTAGGGCGCGGACTTGAGTATCGCAAAAAGACGGGCGGCGCAGGAAGCCGGAGATCCGGCATCCCGGGCCAAGCACTCCAGCGAGCTGCAAATACAGTACCCGCTGCCCGATCGCGGCCGTATCGTACAATCGAAAAAAGGGTAGCGGCGGGCAGCGCTTACGCGCCGCCTCCCTTGGGGCGGAAGTCGAGGACTGGGATGCCGAGCTTCTTTGCCTTGTCTGCAAGATTGTCCTGAATTCCGGTCCCGGGAAAGACGATGACGCCTATCGGCAGCGCCTCCAGCATTGCATCATTGCGCTTGAACGGGGCGGCTTTGGCATGCTTTGTCCATTCAGGGGCAAAGCCGATTTGGGGTACCTTGCGATGGTCTGCCCAACAGGAGGCGATCTTTTCGCCACCCTTCGGCGATTTCCCGTGCATCAATACCATGTCGGGATGCCTGGCGTGGACCTGGTCGAGCTTGGCCCAGATCAGCTGGTGGTCATTGAAGTCGAGCCCAGCGGTGAAGGCGATTTTCGGGCCAGGTGGCAGAAGGACTTCCTGCGAGGCGCGTTTCTTGGCGCTGAGAAAATCGCGGCTGTCGATCAGCGCAGAGGTCATGTTGCGATGGTTGACCATCGATCCGCTGCGCGGTCGCCAACTCGATCCGGTGTGGCGCTCGTAGTGCTCCGCGGCCTGATCACGCATCAGTTCGAAGGCGCTTTGGCGTTCGATCAGCGTCTGCCCTTCGGCCGTCAGGCGTTCCAGCTCGACGGATTTCACTTCGCTGCCGTCCTGCTCACGCTGGCTGCGGCGTTGCGCCTGCTCGTTGTGATCGAGTTCGCGCTCGATCCGATCTGCGGCGCGGTGAAAGATGTTGACGGTCGACCACAGAAGATCGTCGAGATCGGGCTCGAGGCGAGTGTCTTGCAGTGCCACGATGAGGGCGTCGAAGATGTCGGCCATCGCGCCGGCGACGCAGTGGCCCTCTGGAAGCGGTCGAGGATCAGGCTCATCCACGAAGGGACGGTAGCCATAGAGCTGGAGTTCGGTGAGGACGTGGTCGATGGGTGAAGACGAGTGCTGTGGTTCGTAGTCGTCATGCTCGCTCATTGGATGCTCCGCCGGTTGGACCGCGACCCTCGCGGCCTTCATGGCGACGGAAGCCGGCGGACGGACGGACCTGCACCCGCAGCGAAGCGAAGGGCCGGAGTGTCAGCGGAGGAGGGTGGAGGCCGGCTATTTTGCTTCGCGATGGAAAGCGCTCCCTTGGGGAGCGCGCCGGAAAATAGTCGGCCGGAGACATTGCGGGGCCGAGTCGTTTGCTGGCCGATCGCCCTCTCGAAGGCCCGCAGGCGCGGTTCTCTCCGACTTCAGGAGCATCCAAGTGATGATGGCGACAGCGGACAGGCTGTTCGTTCCGAGTTATCCCGCCACTGCCATGAAACGGGCGATGTCCTGCGGGGCGAGCTGAACACGGACTGCTGCTCGAACGGCATCCAAGCCTAGCGTACAGAGATCTTCGTTGAGGTCCCCAAGTGCCGGCGAGAGCACGACCGGCTCGATCCCGGCAGCATTCGCTCTTTCGATCAAGGTGTCACGCGCGCCGTTACCGGCTGGATCGGCGTCGCGCACGATGTAGAGCCGTCTCAGTGTGAGGGGGAACAGCATGGCAGCAAGATGGGCGGCCGAGAGTGCCGCTGCCATGGCCATATCGGGCAGGATGCACCGAAGCGACAAGACGGTCTCGATGCCTTCGCCGCCCGCCATGACGTCGCCCGGTAGGCCAAAGCGAACCGCGTGACCGAGAAGATCGCCCATCGCGCGCCTCGGCGTACTGACCGGTGCCTTGCCCCTGCCGGAAGGATCAAGCCATGTGCGATGTACGCCAGTCAAATGGCCGTCGAGATCGGTAACGGAAGCGATCATCGCCGGCCAGGTCTCAGTCGGCGCTTGTTCGTCGGGCCGGTAGTAGCAGCGCGGGTGAAAACGCAGGCTTCCGGTCCCGTGCAAAGCGGCAATACTGCGGTTGTGCAGATACGCCTCTACGACCGTACCCGCAATCGGCTGCGACATCGCAAACAGCCGACGCGCTTTCTCCGACATTTCCGACGGCGCGGCCAGCAACTTCGACCGCATTGATGTCTGCTCTGGTCCGGGATGCGGTAGGCCGAGAAACGTTATTGCCTCATGGGCAACGTCCCTGAAGTCGCTCAAACCGCGGCTTTCGCGGATGATATCGAGAAGATCGCCATGCTCCCCGGTCGCCGCGTCAGTCCATTTGCCGGCTGCGCCCTTTCCGCTCTGCGAGCCGACGAGCCGCACGAACATAGAGCGACCCGGCGTGTTTCGGACATCGCCAACAAGCCAGTAGCGTCCCTCGCGATGTCCGTTCGAAAGATAGTGGCGACAAACCGCTTCGGCCTGTCGGCCCAGGCGGTGGGCCAGTTCGGACGCGTCGCGTCGGGGCATCATGCATCCTCCCGCGAGTCGATGCGCTGATAGCGCTCCAGCACCTTGCCCAGAATTGCGGGTTCGGGCGCCTGTGGCTCAGTGGGACTGGCCGACCCTGCGCGAATCTCGACGGCAAGGCGCTCGATGCAACCACTGGTCGTCTTGCGCACGAGGAGGTGCGAGTGGGTCGTCACTTCGGCTACGAGGTCAGGTAGGTCCTCGATCCAGATGTCAGCCTTGACGCGGACCTGGGACATGGAGAACTCCACGTTCTTGAAGGGAATGTCTCGCGAGGACAGAAGGGTAATTTTCTGAGGGGTAGTCGCCATCGGGATGTACTCCGAGACGGGCAGTCGAGAGCCTCTCTCTCGACCTTCAAACTCGTCATGGAGATCCCGGCACTCCTCGTCCTCTTGTGCTTGGCAGCCAACCGAGGTTGTTGCGGGGTAGCAACTCAGTGACGGCGTTCCTGTTTACAAACGCGGCTGCAACATACAAACGTGCAGCAGTAGCGATTAAGGACCACAGCGCGGCGATGAACGACGAGCGGGCCGGTCGCCCCATTGGAAGTATCTGCGTTCTTCATCACGCCTTCGGCGCTGTGGCGTGCGACACCGAGGGCATGCGGCTGAGTTCGAGAGCGAACAGAGCGCTTTTTGCGACGGGAAATCGATTTGGACGTGGTTGGTCATCACGGGCGGCTTGCCGCTAATCGTCGCCAGCAATGACGCTGCCAGCCAAGAAGCGAAGGAGGTACTCCGCTGCCCTGCTCGCCTGAACGCGGCGCGGCGCGCGCGGGCGTTGCGACGCAATAGGCCCTGCCGGCCGTATCGATACTGAAACGATGGTCGGATCCCTTTAGGAGTGTGTCTGGCCGGACTGGAAGCAGAGGCCAGCCATAGACTTGTTGCGCAACCACTCCGATTGACAGGTCGAAGGGGCCTCTTCGCCGCAGCACCTCCGGCGGGCGGTTTTCGCAGCCGGTTTTTTGGAGAAGAGTTCTCCGGCAGGACCGTGTCCAGAACGGCGAGACAGGACGGAGTGCTCAACGAGGTCGGCGAACAGCTCAGACCTAAGAACTGCTGAGGACTTCTTATGAAAATCCCCGACCAATTCGACGAGACCACACCACTGCGCGTCGAAATCGCTGCGCGAATTGCCTTTCCCGACGGCTCGATGAGCGCAGCAGGCCTACGCAAGGAACGTGACGCCGGTCGACTTGAAACGGAGCTAATCGCCGGAAAGGAATACGTCAGCTTGATGGCAATCGCGAGGATGAGGGAACTATGCCGCGGACTTCGAAAGGGCCACGCCTGGTATGGCGTGACGAAAGCTGGAAAAAAGATGGAACGCGCCGAAACAAAGCTGGATGGTTTATCCGCGATGGAACCAGCTTCATCAGCGCTGGCGGCGGCGAAAAAGGCCGTCCAGGAACTGAAGCTGAAAAGGCGCTCGCCGCCTACATTGGAAGCAAATACCACCGAGCGCGGGGAGCCGAGGACGTCTTAATTGCCGATGTGGTCAACCTCTACCTTAAAGAGGTTGCACCGAAGCACGCGACACCAGAAGAGACGGCGGCTCGGCTGGATAAGGTCCTTGATTACTTCGGGGAAAAAACTCTCGCCGCCATCAATGGCAAACTCTGCCGCGAGTACATTGCGTCGCGCCCCACCGAAGCCGCGGCGCGCCGCCAACTCGAGGATCTTCGTGCCGCCATCAACTACTACCGCAAGGAGGGTTATACAACCGCCGCACCGGTCATCACCCTGCCAGACAGGGCCGCCGCCCGCGAACGCTGGTTGACCCGCAGTGAGGCGGCCGCACTGATCTGGGCAGCTTGGCGAATGAAGCAGACATGGAAGGGCCAAGAGAGTGGCCGGCGCACTGGGCGACATCTCGCGCGCTTCATCCTCGTCGCACTTTATACAGGAACGCGCTCGGCCGCAATCTGCGGTGCCGCCATACGCCCAACGAAAGGGCGCGGTCATGTGGACCTAGACCGCGGTATCTTCTATCGCGGTGCCACCGGCGCAAGGAAGACCAAGAAGCGCCAACCCCCTGTACCGTTGCCCGAGCGGCTGCTGGCGCACCTCCGGCGCTGGGCGCGCACTGATCTTCACATCGAGACCAAATCGCGCGGCAAAAGTGCGAACATCGGTCGCAAGATATCGCAGGATTTTGTCGTGGAATGGAATGGAAAGCCGGTGCGGTCGATAGACAAGAGCTTCAAGACGGCGCGCGAAATCGCCGGCCTAGGGCCCGACGTTACTCCGCACGTGTTCCGCCACACCGCGGCGACTTGGATGATGCAAGCCGGCACCGATATGTGGCAGGCTGCGGGCTTTCTTGGCATTACAGTGGATGTCCTGATCGAAACTTACGGCCATCATCATCCTAATTTCTTGGCAGACGCCGCCGAGAAGATCACGAAGAAGCCAGTTTTCTCCAAGTCGCCGCAAACCGTTCCGAGTATAACTCAAATCGCAAGACACGAACGCGGTGTGCTCATCCCACAGGTTTCCCACAGAAACGGCGAAAGGAAACGCGACCAGTCGTGAGCGAACGTGGCGAAGGAGCCCAGGAACAATAACGACTTGCTGGTAAACCCACATCGTTCGGGACGATGGGATCGCACGTTCAAAACTGCCATCCGCACCCCGCTCAAAGGTCTACTCCGGCTCCCCAGGGCGCGTGCTCGCAGCCGTGCCTTGGATCGGTTTGCCGGGTCCCGAAAGCGACATTGAATGTGGGAGGATTAGAGGCAAAGATCGTGATGCCTGGCTTGACGGAGGCTTGTCTTCGAGGCCAATGAATACGCGCCTGGCCAAATCTCAAAACAGCAGCAAACGGCGCACTAGCCGCAAGCCCGGCGCACCGCTTCTGAGTGAAACTGTCAATCGGCAAGACCTTGGCCATGCCAACCATGTCGTTGTCCATCATCATTGCCGGGATCGGTTGCTCCGGGCCGCAAGACCACCAAAAAACTGGCATGGTCTCGTAGGCGGGACGTATCGGCGTTTCTGGCGCGGACCTCAACCAGGAGGTCGCAATCTTTTGCCATCACAAAAGCCCCATCTGAGTCGGTCAGTGGTCCATCTCTGGCCTGCTACCCCGCGACGATCAAGACTGTGCTTTCCGGCGACCAATGCAGCACGACATCCTGACCTTCCGCCAGCCTGACAGCGCCGGTATTCTGCACAATCACCTTGAGCGTCTGGCCAGCACGCTCGACAAAGTAGGTGCTGCTATTTCCGGCGAAGATGCGCTTCGATACCTGGCCTCGCAGCAGATTCGCGTTGGCCGCATCCGGAGCCTCGGCATCGGTGAAGATGCGGATGCGTTCGGGCCGCACGGCGCAGCTTGCCTTGGCCCCAGCGGCAAGCTTGGTACCCGAGCCGACGGCAATCGCTGTGCCGTCCGGCAGCCGGATGCCGTTGCCCGTGCTGTCGCCGCGAAGGATGTTGGCGTCGCCCAGGAAGGTGGCGGCAAACTCACTCGTCGGCCGATCGTAGATCTCCTCGGGCGAGCCTTCCTGCACCAGCTTGCCATCGCGCAGAATGCCGATGCGGTCGCTCATCGTCAGCGCTTCTTCCTGGTCGTGGGTGACGAAGATGGTGGTGATGCCGATCTCGCGCTGGATGCGCTTGAGCTCGATCTGCATGTCGACGCGCAGCGCCTTGTCCAGCGCGCCGAGTGGCTCGTCAAGCAATAGCACGCGCGGCCGGATGACGATCGCGCGAGCGAGCGCAACCCGTTGGCGCTGGCCGCCGGACAGCTGATGCGGCCGGCGGCCGCCGAGCCTGCCGAGTTGCACAAGGTCGAGTGCGCGCTGTACCTCGCTGGCAATCACCGCCTTGGGCTCGCCGCGCACCGACAGGCCAAAGGCGACATTGCCAGCAACGCTCATGTTGGGAAATAGGGCGTAGTTCTGGAACACCATGCCGATGCGCCGTTTTTCGACTGGCACCCGTTCGACGCTCTCACCACCTATGGTGATGCGGCCGGAATCGGGAAAGTCGAAGCCCGCGATTTGTCGCAGCAGCGTGGTCTTGCCGCTGCCTGACGGCCCGAGCAGGGCATAGAAGCCGCCATCGGCGAAATCGATAGACACATCGTCCAGCGCCTTGTGCGTGCCAAAACTGCGCGATACATTCGATACCTGCACGCCCGCCATTATTTCTCTCCGCCGAATTTGAAGAAGCGCGCTGTCAGCAGCATCAGCGCCATCGACACGACAATGATGATCGTCGAGACAGCATTGATCTCGGGCGTGAAACCTTTGCGGATCGCGGCGTAGATTTCGACCGGCAGCGTCGTCTGGCCGGGCGTCGACAAGAAGTAGGATACGACGAACTGGTCGAAGGACACGGCGAAGGCGAACAGCCCACCGGCAATGACGCCCGGCATGATCCAGGGCAGCGTGACGCGGTTCGTCAACTGCCATTGATTGGCGCCGAGCGAGCGCGCCGCCTCTTCCAGCTCGTGCGCGAAGGTCTGCAGTCGGGCCGACACGACGACAATGACGTAGGGAAGCGCAAGCGCGACGTGGCCAAGCAGGATGGCGAACAGGCCGCGCCCAATGCCGACGCCGAAGAAGAAGATCAACATCGCCGTGCCGGTTATCAGCCACGGAATGGCGATTGGGGGAAACAGCAGCGCCTGGAGGAATTTCTTGCCGCGAAACTCATAGCGGTAGAGCGCAAGTGACGCCGCCGAGCCAAGCACGACGCAGATGATGGTAGTGATGACTGCGATTTCGACACTGTTCCCGGTGGCTGAGATAAGCTGGTCGTTCTGCCACAGCGAGACATACCATTCCGCCGTCCATTCGAACGGCAGCTGGTAGAAGGGCGAAACGTTGAAAGACATTAGCGCCATGATGATGATTGGCACATAGAGGAAGGCGAGCAATAGCCAGATGTAAAGGCGGCCGAGCCATTCGAGAACACGTGTCGTCGCCATCACGTAGCCCTCCGCAGCACCGGCGAGGCAACCGCCAGGATGACCAGCACGACGGCCAACAGGATAAAGGAGAGCGCAGCACCCAGCGGCCAGTTGAACACGGCGACGAACTGGTCCTCGATGACAGTGCCGTAAAAGGTGCCGGTACGGCCGCCGAGGATGCGCGGTTCCATGAACGAACCAACAACCGGGACGAAGACGAGCGCTGCGCCCGCCACCAGCCCCGGCATCGACAGCGGAATGATGACTCGATTCAGCACCTGCAGCCGCGAGGCGCCGAGCGAGCGCCCGGCTTCGATTAGCGAGTCATCGATGGCCTGCAGGGTCAGATAGCAGGTCAGCACCATGTAAGGCACGTAGGAGTGCACCAGCCCGATGATTACGGCCGGATAGGAATACATTAGGTCGATGTTGATCTTGAACGGCAGGACGGCGTTGAGCGCAGTGTCGAGAATGCCGCCTTCACGCAACACCATCGCCCAGGAGAAGATACGCACCAGCCCGTTCGACCAGAACGGCAGGATGACGAGCAGGAAAATCGCCTCTCGGGTGCGGCCTTTCAGCACCTTGGCCAGCACATAAGCGGCGGGATAACCGATGACGATGCACCACAGCGTCACCTCGAGGCCGAGGCGCAGCGAGGCCAAAAGCAATGTCAGATAAAGGCTTTGTGAAAAGAAGGCGGCATAGTTTTCGAGCGTGAACGCCCACGGCTTTCCCGACAGCGGCAGGTCGGTCATGAAGGAGAAGAAGACCATGGCTGAGAGCGGCAGGAAGATCGCAACCGTCAGCCAGAGATAGGCAGGCGCCAGCAGTGGCAAGGCCGATCTCAATCCGCTGCGCGACGCGGCCGCAACCTGTGCTGCCATGACATCCACCTCCCAGGATGGGGAAGCATCAGCCGACATGGATGGTCGGCTGATCCCGGCTTCTGCTGTTACTTCACGTCGACCTTGAGCTGCTGCCAGAGCGACAGATAGGTTTCGCGCTGGGCGTCTGTGATCGGCGCCTGGAACTGAATGCGCTTGGCGACTGCCGGGTCACCCATCACCTTGCGGTTGAACGCATCCCCGGGAAGTGCTTCTACAGCCTTGGTGTTGGCGGATACCGGGGCTCCGACCTTGGTGACCCATTCGACATAGAACTTCGGGTCGATCATGTAGTTGATGAAGGCCTCGGCGCCGGCGACATTCTTGGAACCGACCGGAATTGAGAAGGCGTCGAGCCAGGCGACAGCGCCCTCCTGCGGGATCACGAGCGAGACCGGCAGCTTGAAATGGGTCTTGGCGCGATCGGCCGAGCCGCTCCAATAGGTGCCGATGTCGATCTGGTTAGAGGCAGCCATCTGGTTCCAGTCGTTCTCCGAGCTCCAGAACGTCTTGATCTGCGGCATCAGCGAGGTGAGCTTCGCCTTGACCGCCTCGATATCCTTGATGTCGTTGATGTTCTGGCCGGTGGCAATGGCGCCGAACTGAACCGCCTCGACGGCATCATCACGGATGGTGACGCGGCCCTTGTGAGCGGGATCCCACATTTCGGCGATGCTCGTCGGCGGCTTATCGAAGGATTTTTCATTGATGGCGAGCGCCGTCAGCCCCCAGACCCACGGCACGCCATAGACCTTGCCGTCATGGACGAGCATCGGCGATCCGGCCTTGTCCTTGCTGATGTCGGGAAAGTTCGGCAGCTTGGACGTGTCGATCGGCTGGATCAGCTTTTCCGCCATCGCCTGGTCGTTGAAAGCGGCGTTGATCATGACCACATCGTAAAGGCCGGGATTGGTCCTGAGCTTGGTCAGCATCTCCTGTTCGGAATTGAAAAAATCGTTGACGACCTTGTGGCCGGTCGCCTTCTCGAAGGCTTCGATGGCCCACGGCTCGTCGGCGCCGTAGCCCTTCCAGTTGAGTACGTGCACCTCGTCGGCCTTGGCGGCAAATGCGAGTGCGGAGGTGAAGACGGCGGTCGCCGTCAGCAGGGCAGTCAAGTCGGGCATGCGCATGTTCGTTCCTCTCTGTGTTTGCCCGCTTCCCGGGCTTTGTCAGGCTGTCGGGCGTTTGGCCTCTTGCTTCCGGCCATGGAGGCCGATCGGCGGACCGCCGGCATGGCTTAGGAATGTCTGGATTTCGTGGTCGGTCGGCGCTGATGAACCACCGTGGCGGGTGACGGAAATGGCCGCCGCCGCATTGGCGTAGCGCGCTGCTTCAAAAGGCGGCGCGCCGCGCGCCAGCGCACTGACGAAAGCGCCGATATGGGTGTCGCCGGCGCCATTGGTGTCGATGGCGTCGACCTCGAAGCCGGCACTCGTTTGCGCCGAGCCATCGGCCAGCCGTATGTGGCAGCCTTTCGCTCCGGCGCGAATAACGACGCCGACGGCCTTCGGGGAGTGGTCGCTAAGAAGCCGTGACGCGAGTGCCTCGACGTCGCCCGGACCGGCAATCGCGGCCGCTTCCATCCTGTTGCAGCTCAACCAGGTGGTGCGGGCGAGTATCCGAGGCAGGATAGGGCGGGGAATGTCGACGACGACAGGTGTCGGGTCGAGGACAAGCGGTGTGTCGGCCGGAAGTGCCTCGATCCAGTCGACAAGCGCGTCTCGGCTTCCCGGATAGCTAAGCGTATAGCCGGAGGTGAACACCCAATCCCCCGGGGCGACCGAGACGGGCGCCATCATGTCAAGGCTGAGCAAGCTCTCCGCACCAGGCCACGAGACGAAGGTGCGCTCGGCATCGCTGCTGATCATGGCGACGCAATTGCCGCTGTCCATGACGGGCGATGGCGTCGTCAGCGTCTCGATCCCCTCATTGGCTAAGGCCGTGCGCAGGAAGTCGCCATTGGGTCCGCTGCCGAGCTGGCCGCCGAACACCACCTTCATGCCGGTGCGGCTGGCCGCGACCATCATGTTGAAGCCGCCGCCGGCGACTTGCGTGTAGCTCGACGCCGTCTTCTCCGTACCCGGCGCCGGCAAGGCGTCGATGCGGTAGACATAGTCGACCACCGCGCTGCCGACATGGACGAGACGCCCACTCATGCCGCCGCATCCTTGCCGGGACCCGTCCTGTCGGCACGGCGCTTGGATATACGGGCCGCAACAAGGTCGGCGGTGAGCGCGCCAACCGCCGCAATGTCGATGCCCTTGAGGTCTGCAATGCGGTTCTGAGGCAGTCGGGAAAAGCCGGTGCAGGCGCCGGCCATGCCGGTCGCGATGGCGCCGATCGTATCGGTGTCGCCGCCGAGATTGGCGCTGATGACCGCCGCTTGCCAGGGATCACCGCCGGCGACTTCCAGCACGGCGAATGCAGCCGGAACGGACTCCTGACTGGCGACGCCGGTGCCGACCAGATCGGTGATCAGCCGGATCGCGTCCTTCGTCGCCTTGCCGCGCACAAGCTCCTGCGCCCACCCAATGCGCGCAGCAATGTCACCGCCGGTCACCCAATGGCCGAGCGTTGCTCCGCACCTCGCCGCGGCGATGGCGCTGTCGGAAGCGGCGCGCCAGTCGCCGCCTGCGACGCCGCGGCTGACGGCCGCCGCAACGGCGGCTGCGGCCGCAATGGCAACCGAGGTGTTGTGCGTGGCCCGGCAGGTCTCGGCAACTTTGGCGACCAGCGCGTCCAGCGGCTCTGGCGGCATCATGATGCCGACCGGCGCAATGCGCATGGCCGCACCATTTGTGTCGCCGCTGCGCCCCGCTTCCTCGGCCGGCACGCCATTGTTGATGGCGTCGATGGCGCGTTTGGTCGATGGTCCCAGCAGATCGTAGCTGCCGCGCGCTTTGACGTCGCGCTCCCAGTCGAGCAGCGCGTTGACCCACCGCGCATGATCGAAGCGGTTACCGGATTCAACCAGGATACGGCCAAGCAGAAGCGCCTGTTCGGTGTCGTCGGTGATCGTTCCAGCGGGAAGCCCCTTCGACACCGGATGGTCGGCGAAAGGAGCAATGAAGCCCTCTACATGGGCGTAGAGTTCGGCAATCCGGGCCGGCGACAAAAGCTGCGTCGGCATGCCCAGCGCATCCCCCAGTGCCCCGCCGACAAGCGCCCCCATGGCCCGATCAGTCATATTCCCGGTGTTGTCGTCCGGCATCACTCAGAACCTCATATGCAGCGCAAAATGCGCCGGGTTGAGCAGGCTGGTCACATATTCGATCGGCCGGTCATCGGCGGCGCGGGTCAACCGGCGACCGCGAAGGAACGGCGTGCCTTGCGGGCAACCGAGGATTGCAGAGTCCTCGGCGTTGAGCATTTCGATGCCGACCCATTCCTCGCCATGGTCGGGAATGAGGCCCGCGCCGCGCAGCGTCTGGTGCAGCGAGCCTTCGCGCAGGCCGCGCAACGGCACGTCCTCCAGTTCCGGCGACAATGGCAGGCGGCTGCGCTCGATGGAGATGGCGTGGCCGTCGCTGGCATTGGTGCGCACCCGGTCGACAGCGATGAAAAACGGGTTTTCTATACCAAGCAGTGCGGCAAGACCGGGGTCCTCGATCACCTCGAGCCGCAGCGTCCGCGTCTCGGCGTTGGCGCCGGCGTTGGCGAGCGCCCGCGACCAACCGATGGAGTCATCAACGGGCTTGCCATCGAAGGTGACGAAAGAGCCGATGCCGACTTTGGTCGTGATCAGCCCGCGGTTGGACAGTTCCTCGAGGCCTTTGCGGACGGTGTTGCGGCTGACGGAGAAACGCTGGACGAGCTTGTTCTCGCTTTGCAGCCGGTCGCCGAAGCCGAGAACACCGGAGCGGATTTCATGTTCGAGAACGGTGGCGATCTGTTCGGGCTTGCCCGTGCCGGGAGACAGTTGAACCGAGCGCCGCTTCATATGGGTACCTGTTCAGTGAGCCTGTATAATCCTGTTCATATCACGGCAGGCTTGTCAACGAGTGCCGGATGGAGCTGCCATCGGGCTTGATTAGGCGTCGCGACGAGCATAGTTGCCGGTTCCGTCGCCGTGGGACGTGGCGTCCAGCGCCAGCTCCGCATCATCGGCAACATAGCGGGCATTGCGGTAGTCGCGAATGAAGCTGATCCGACCTTCACACCACTCGAGCCACATAAAGTGGTTGGGTTTCGCGTCGGCTCGGTCTCGAACACCGCGATCACCTCCCGGCCCTCGTGCCAAGCCGGCTTGAGCCACACGCCCTCGCTCTTAACCTGGTGAAGAACCTGCTGACGTCTGCTGAGCCTGAGCGAAGCGGATGCAAGGACGGATGAAGCTTCACTGTTTTTCGAAGCCGATAATCCCTTGAATGACAGGGATGGCCTGCATCGCTTGAGCACATCGGCGGTGACGATGAAATGGCCGTAAGACGGACAATGTTCATTCATTGTCGGAGGCAGTTCGTGATCCCGAGTCCGATTCAACAGGACGGCCTAGGGAGCGTCAGCCTAGCGCCGCCGCAGCCGAGACGCGGGATCGACCGCTCCCGTCGAGGGGCGTCGTTTAGCAGGAGCTCGCGACCAAGGTGAATTCCAGGATCGCAGTCGGATGTGGGGAAAGGATGCCAACGCACTAGATACGGCGCACGACGGCCGCCTCGCCATCGTTGATCTCGCGGTCGCCGCCTGGCGAGGCCGTCAAACTACTCCTCTCGAGTGAGGTGAATTACGAGGCGAAATTACCAGCCCGGACCCGCGAGAGGCAGGCGTGTCTTTCGAGAGTTGGAAAATTTTACAAGTTTCGTCGGTCTGCTGCATTCTTCTTAAACATGGCCAAGACAAGCCGCTTGCCTTCGCGCACACTGTCTTCGAGCGGCTTCGCCTTCGCCAGATGCGCCGCAATCGCGCTAGCCAGCATGCAACCCGTCCCGCGGATTGATGCGACAAGACGAGGTGCGTCGAAGCGAATTGGTTCTTGATCGGAACGCAACAGAATATCGGTTGATCGAGGTCCTGATGCGTGGCCCCCTTTGATCAGCAGGCCCGGCACGCCGGCTGCCAGCAATTTCCGTCCCAGTCTCACCGCGTCGCTCTCGTCGGCTGGCGGTTCCGCACCAACAAGGAGCGCCAGCTCGAGGAGATTGGGGGTCACAAGGCAGCAAAGCGGCATCAGGTCGCGCCTCATGGCAGCGATGGCACCTGCTTCCAGAAGCCCCCGGCCGGAGCTCGAGGCCAGCACCGGATCGAGCACTGCCGGCACCTGCGGATTTTCGCGCAGCACGCCGGCAATGGCAACGACGATCTCGGCCGTTGCGAGCATGCCGATCTTAATTGCCGCCACCTTGTTGGCCTGCAGCGCGGCGCACATCTGATCGGCCACAAGATCGGGCTTCGAAGGATGGATTTCCATTACGGCTTCGTGCGTCTGCACCGTCAGCGCTGTGACAGCCAGGCAGGTGCGCATACCAATGGAAGAGATCGTCTCGATATCACGTGCAATTCCAGCCCCACCGCTGGAGTCTGATCCGCCAACCACGAGCACACGCGGTTCTCGCCTCAGCGCCATGGCTTTGTCTTTTCGATCCATTCTCGCGTGCGCGCTTCGGGATCGGCATTCAACGTGATGTCGGTGACCACCGCCGCGCTGTCCGCACCAGCCTCGAAGACACCGTCGAGCCGGTCGGGGTTGAGGCCGCCGATGGAGACCAATGGGATCGGCGCCACCCGATGGTTCCACTCGCTGATCCGCTCGAGCCCTTGCGGCGCCCATTTCATCTGCTTCAGGATGGTGGGATAGATGGGGCCGAGTGCGATATAGTCGGGCTCGGCAGCGATGGCCGTTTCCAGTTCGAGATGATCGTGCGTGCTGAGCCCGAGCTTCAATCCGGCGTACTTAATCGCCAGCAGGTCAGCCGCAGCCAAATCCTCTTGGCCGAGATGGACGAAGTCGCAGCCTTCCTCAATGGCGAGCCGCCAATAGTCGTTGACGATCAGTTGGCAACCATGGACCGCGCAGACGCCGTTCGCGCGGCGGATTTCCGTCCGCAGCGTGGCCTCGTCCCTATCCTTGATGCGCAACTGAACCAGCTTGACGCCAAGTGGCACCAGCCGTTCGATCCAGGCGGCGCTGTCGACGATCAGGTAGAAGGGATCGAGCTTCATGAGAAAACCGCCCTGCCGAATGTTGGTGTCGATGGCACCGCGACGTCGCGGGGTTCGAGCATCCCCGAGCTGAAAGCTTCTCGACCGGCGTCGACCGCCTTGCCGAACGCACGCGCCATGCCGACCGGATCGGCCGCCTTGGCGACCGCTGTGTTCAGGAGCACGGCATCAAAGCCGAACTCCATGACTGTTGCCGCGTGCGATGGCCGTCCGAGACCAGCATCCACGATCAGCGGGACATCAGGGAAATGTCCGCGCATCGAGCGCAGCGCCGTGATGTTGACCGGCCCGAGGGCGGAACCGATCGGTGCGCACCAGGGCATCAAGACCTTGCAGCCCGCCGCAAGCAGCCGCTCGGCGACGACAAGGTCGTCGGTAGTATACGGGAACACCGCAAAACCGTCCTCGCACAGGATGCGGGCGGCTTCGAGCAGACCGAACACGTCCGGCTGCAGCGTGTCGTGATTGCCGATCACTTCGAGCTTGATCCAGGGCGTGCCGAAGACTTCGCGCGCCATTTGTGCGGTCGTGACCGCTTCCTTGACGGAGTGGCAGCCAGCAGTGTTGGGCAGGATTCTGACACCAAGCGACCGGATCAACGACCAGAATTTTTCGCCAGCCCTGCCGCCTCCCATCTCACGGCGCAACGAGACGGTCACCACCGAGGTGCCCGATGCCCTGACTGCATCGGCAAGGATGGCCGGCGAAGGATATTGAGCGGTGCCGAGAAGCAGGCGGGAGGGAAGCGTCGTCCCGAGAAGATCGAACATGCTAGCCTCCCTGCATCGGCGAGAGGATTTCGATCCGGTCGCCGTCGTTCAATTGGAATTCCGCCCGGCTGGCTTTGTGCACGAGGTCGTTGTTGACGGCGGTCGCGAGCCAATCGCCCTCATAGTCAAGCGCGGCAAGCAGCTCGGCCAGCGTGGTGGCGGCAACCTCATGCACTTTGCCGTTGACCATCAGTTTCATGAGCAAGCTCCACGGGTTTGTCGTGATTGAAGACAATTTCGCCCGCCAGGCGCGCCATGGCGGGGGCGAGAAGAAAGCCATGGCGATAGAGCCCGTTGATCGCGACGGTGTCTCCGCTCATTTCGACGCGCGGCAGATTGTCGGGAAAGGCTGGACGGACGCCGACGCCGGCTTCAACGATCCCGGCCCCGCCAAAGGCCGGATGGAGGGCATACGCAGCACCCAGAAGCTCCATCATCGAACGCGCCGTGACCGGTCTGGCGGACCGGCTTTCAATCATCGTCGCACCGATCATGAACTGGGCGTCGGCACGCGGTACCGCATAGAGCGGAAAGCGCGGATGCAGCAACCGGACCGGGCGCGACAGCGAGAAGTCTGGCGTGTTTAGGATCAGCATTTCGCCGCGAACGCCGCGAAGCCTGTCATCGACGGCGGCCATCCCCGGGCAGTCGATCTGACGATCGAAACCGGAAACATGCCGGGCGTCGGTGCCGAAGTGGAATTTGACACCCATGGCTGCGAGCTTGTCATGAAGTGCTGCCATCGCCTGGCGCGGGTCGAGATGAGCCTCATCTGGGAAGAGCAGTCCGCGCCGGAAGCGGCCGGCGAGGTCGGGTTCCAGGAGCGCAATTTCGTCTTCATCGACACGCCGATGGCCCGACGTGCGGCTGGCGAAGCGGTCGAGCTCGCCGGCATCACGCGGGGCGGCCACGACAAGTGTTCCGCCCCGTGTCACCTGACCCGGCAGCACCGCATCCCACCAGTCGGCAGCGTCACGTCCAAGGTCCAGCACCGGCTGCTCGGCGCTTTCACGCTCGCACCATGGCGCCAGCATGCCGCCGGCGAACCACGACGCATTGCCTCCAAGGCCATGCCGGATCTCGGCGACCGTGACCGTCGCGCCGCGGGCGGCGAGTTCGAAGGCGGCGGTGAGGCCGGCGACGCCGGCCCCCTTTATCAGCACCTTCATGATGGCTTACCTGGCTGAGGCGTGAGCGGTGCGCCGATCTCGTCCGCTGGCACGTAGAGATCGCCGCCCTCGCGGTATTTCGCCGCCATCGCCGCCATGCCCTCTTTCTGTGCCTCGGCGCGGATGTCGTGAGAGATACGCATCGAGCAGAATTTCGGTCCGCACATCGAGCAGAAATGCGCCAGCTTGTGCGCCTCCTTGGGCAAGGTCTGGTCGTGGAAGGACCGTGCGGTTTCGGGGTCGAGCGACAGGTTGAACTGGTCCTCCCAGCGGAACTCGAAGCGCGCGCGGGAAAGGGCGTCATCCCTGACTTTCGCCGCCGGGTGGCCCTTCGCCAGGTCGGCCGCGTGCGCTGCGATCTTGTAGGTGATCACGCCGGTCTTGACGTCATCGCGGTCGGGAAGGCCGAGATGCTCCTTGGGCGTGACGTAGCAGAGCATGGCCGTTCCGAACCAGCCGATCATCGCCGCGCCGATGCCGGAAGTGATGTGGTCGTAGCCCGGCGCGATGTCGGTCGTCAGCGGTCCAAGCGTATAGAACGGCGCCTCGCCACAGACGGCGAGCTGCTTGTCCATGTTCGCCTTGATCTTGTGCATCGGCACGTGGCCGGGCCCCTCGATCATCACCTGGCAATCTTTCGCCCAGGCGATCTGCGTCAGCTCGCCGAGCGTTTCCAGCTCGGCGAATTGCGCCGCGTCGTTGGCATCGGCGATCGAGCCGGGACGAAGGCCGTCGCCGAGCGAGAAGGAGACGTCATAAGCGCGGCAGATGTCGCAGATCTCCGCAAAGTGCTCGTAGAGGAAGCTTTCCCGGTGATGGTGCAGGCACCATTTTGCCATGATCGAGCCACCGCGCGAGACGATACCCGTGACCCGGTCAACGGTCAGCGGGATGTAATGCAGCCGCACGCCGGCGTGGATGGTGAAATAGTCAACGCCTTGCTCGGCCTGCTCGATCAACGTGTCGCGGTAGACCTCCCAGGTCAGGTCCTCGGCGATGCCACCAACCTTTTCGAGCGCCTGGTAGAGCGGCACCGTGCCGATCGGCACCGGCGAGTTGCGCACGATCCATTCGCGGATGTTGTGGATGTTGCGGCCGGTCGACAGATCCATCACCGTGTCGGCGCCCCAGCGGATCGCCCACACCATCTTTTCGACCTCTTCAGCCATCGACGATGTGACGGCGGAGTTACCGATATTGGCGTTGATCTTGACCAGGAAATTGCGGCCGATGATCATCGGTTCGCTCTCGGGATGATTGATGTTGGCGGGAATGATCGCGCGTCCGCGCGCCACCTCGTGGCGCACGAATTCAGGCGTGACGAAGTCGGGGATCGCCGCGCCGAAGGCCTCGCCGTCGCGCTCAAGCTTGCCGTGCAGGATCTCGCGACCAAGGTTCTCGCGGATGGCGACGAACTCCATTTCGGGCGTGATGATGCCAGCGCGCGCATAGGCAAGCTGTGTCACCGCCTTGCCGGTCTGGGCCCGGAGTGGCCGGTTGCGGACTGGAAATTCCGGTGTTAGGCGCTCGCCTGCCGCAAACCCATTGTCTTCTGGCCGGACGTGGCGGCCGTCATAGGCTTCGACATCGCCGCGCGCGGTGACCCATTCATGGCGAAGCCGTGCAAGGCCGTTTTCGATGCTGGTTTCGACAGTCGGGTCGGTATAGGGGCCGGACGGATCGTAAGCGGTCACCGGCGGCTCGCCTGCCGTCGGATGGACGGAGATTTCGCGCATCGGCACCCTGAGCTGCGGGTGGATGGTACCGGATTTGTGGATTTTGCGTGAGGCAGGCAGCGGTCCCGTCGACACGGCGGGGGTGAGGGCATTCATCTTGAGGCTCCTTTGCTCGTTGCATTGGAGACCCAGTTCTGTGCCGGAAGGATGAAAAGACGCTTCTAGCGACCTGCCGAAACAGGACCTCGGGCGTAAACTCCCGCAAAGCGCTTGCACCGTCCCTACGCCAGTATGAACTGGATCAGGTTCAACGGGTCACTGCGCCGCGAAAGCCAGCAGTATCTCAGCCCCTTGCCGGGACTCCCCTGGTGAATGCGTGAGGTTGGACGGGACCGCTCCGGTTTGTCAAGCGCGTTCTGGCCGCGGCTGATCGGCGGCCGGTCAGACCGTGCGGAAAAAATCGTGCATGTCTCGGCGACAAGTCAAGCATCGGAGATGAAGGCAGGGACAAGGGAATCGCAAACCGTCGGACTAAAATCGATCCTGATGATCACACCTTCAATGGGCACCAAAGGTTTGCGCGTAGATCGCCTCGATTCTTCCTGCCTCGTCACTGGTCAGCGCGGCGAATTCCTTCTCGCGCGCGCGGTTCGATAGATGGCCATCATTCTGGTGAAGAAAACGGAAGAGCAGATCGGTCAACCGCTCGGGCATGTCGATAAAGGCGTCCACCTGCTGCCGGAACTGATCGTAGCGCTGCAGAAATGCGGTTTCCTCGGGAAGGTCCCGTTCGATCGTCCGCTGAACGCAAGCATAGAGGAATTCGGCGTGCGGGGTTGCATCGAAGAACCGGTAGAAATCACCGGTGTCATTCAGCACCCGGACGTTGAATTGCGGCGTCGGTTCCCATTCCACCAACGGCAGAAGGCGCTGCGAATAGCTCTCGAGCACGCCCCTGTACTCGTTGATCTGGTCCAGGATCGCGGCCGAGACGGGAAAGACCACTCCCGGCGGATTGAAGCCGCGCATGGCAAGGACGTGGTGGATTAGGTAGCGGTGAATGCGGCCGTTTCCGTCCTCGAACGGGTGAATATAGACAAAGCCGAAGGCGAGGATTGCGGCGGCTACGACTGCATCAAGCTTTTGCGCGGGGCCCTGATCGAACGCCGCCATTCCATCGATTAGCCGCGGCAGGTCCTCGGGCCGAGCGCTGATGTGATCGGGCAAGGGCGTACCGTTGTCTCGATCATGCTCACCGACGAAACCTCCTTCTTTTCGGAAGCCAAGGTTTACGAAACGAGCGTCACCAAGTACAATTCTTTGCAGACGCAGCAGCTCATCGCGATCGATCGGCCAGCGGCCGGCTTCGCCGATGGCGCGGCCCCAGCGCTGGATGCGATCTTGCGGCGGGTGCTCGCCCTCGATCGCGTAGCTTGATCGCGAGTCTTTGAGCAAAAGAAAGGCGGCGGTCCGAGCAAGGAGGTCGCGCGGCACGTCCGCTACGATTGCCTCCGCGCGCCGCGGTAGTTCAAGGCCGATGAATTTTTCGAGAATCTTGGTGCGGAACACCAGAGGGCAGAACTCACGCGTGCCGGGGAGATTGTCCCTTACGCGATAGCGCGAAGCGGTCTTGTCGGGTCCGGGCCACTGCAGCTCGGGATCGACAACCGGAATGTATCGTCCGGCCTCCGCGTCCGGCAGATCGATACGCGCGTCCCTCAGCCATTCATATAAAAACCAGATGCGGCGGGCATAACTGCCGGTCGGGCTTTCACGGACCAGCGCCTCGATCGGCGCGGGACCGGTCACTTGGAACAGCCGCTTGAGGACGGCAAGGTCCAGTCCCTCGTACTTGAGCGCAAAGGTCAGGTGGCCTTCGAGGGTAGGATTTGGGGCATGGCGGGGGGTCATGATCCGCCAGCCATCCCGTTCGGTAATGCGATGATGCTCGCCAGTGGCGAACAACCTACGGGGCAAGGGCGCGGCGAGCCTGTAGGCTCCGATCAGGGCGCTGTACCCGGCCGGGGTCGCCGTTTCAGGAAGGCGGATTTCCTGAAAAACGGTAACAGGACCTGAAAATTGGTGCTGTTGCACCGCAGGCATGAAACGCGAATCCTTCCATTGAATTTTGGTTTAGTCGGCAAAACCTATGAAAAATGATCCTATCCCATGAAAAATGATGCCACAAGACAAATTTTCCGAAAACCGATTCTAAAACAGTGCTGAGGTCGATCAAGCAAGAACTCCGCCACCGGCTCAAGGAAGCGACTTCAGACCAAAAAGGTGAGTCCAGGAACCGCCATTCGCCCGTCTTAGTCACGAGGCCGGCACGGATGGCCCGCCTTACGTCGAGCCGGATTGCTCGAGCGCGCCGTTCGGGGCTCACTCATAGAGCGCTCCGGTGCGCGATCCCGATTTGATAGCCGCGATCACGCTCGCGACTGATCTTGGTGACGTGGCGGCGTCGGAGTAGAAAAGTGATGCAGGATCTCGGTGGCGTCGTGTGTGTGTGTGACCTGAAGTGAGTTCTCTGCGGTATGGGGGGCGGCACGCAGCGCGCGTCTTCTCGGCAAACAGATCGACGAAGCGGCACCGAAGGGAAGTTCCTGGCATTCATTCTCGCCATCGCTGCCCCAATTTGCCGATCGGACTGCCGATCGATCTCGCCCAATACTTTGCGCGCGCAAGGGCCGAAGCTGAACTGGGCGGCACCTGCTCATTCGGGAGCTGACTCATGCTTGGTGCCCGAGAGAGCTGTGCCTGATCGAATGCGTGAAATCGTAGCTCGGAGTGGAGAGGCTGACGCGGTCATCTGTCACCCGCCTTCGGGCTGTAACGGAAAGCGCGACATCGTCTCCAATGCTCGTTCCCCACGTCGAGGGGCCCAGCGGCTTGGCTACGGGGGGGACTGTCAGCTAGTGGCCGCTGGGCCTTGACGACCAGCGACCGTAAGAGGAGGCCCTGTGCTGGCTGACGAAAACTTGCGAGCAAAGCCACGGAAAAGCATCATTCGAACGAACTCTTTCGTCGAGACGAGGAGGGCAGTGAGGCGGTAGCCGCCGCTTTGAAGTTCTCCGGCAGCTGCTACGCTGGTCATTCCGAGGGTCGCAGTTGCGCTTGCGCCGTCATATCAGATAAGTCTAATAAAATAGGCGCCTGGCCATCGAACGCGCCGCGGCGCCCTTGGGTCGGCGCTATTCATCGGGTGGGCATGTCGGGCACGCAAGGGAGGACGAAATGAGACTGGTTCAGTCATTTGCATTTGCTGCTGTGCTGCTTCTTTCGTCTGCATTGTCTGCGGCCGCCCACTCGGCTCGTGAGGACATCGAAGCGGCGTTGGTAAAATTCATGGACGCCTTCAACAGCGGAAACGCAGCAGCGGTAGGTCAAATGTATACCGACGATGCCGCCCTGCTGCCACCCGACGGCAAACGCGTCGATGACCGCAAGGGCGTGGAAGAATTCTGGCAGGGCGCAATCAAGGCCGGGATGAAGAATCTCACCCTGAAGGCGCTGGAAGTGGAAGAGAGCGGGAATCTCGCCTACGAAGTTGGCGCATTTACGCTCGGTGTGCCGAGCAAAGGCGGTGCCCCTTCCACCGTTGCGGGCAAGTACATTGTCGTTTGGAAAAAAGAGGACGACGGGACGTGGCGCCTGCATCGGGACATCTGGAACTTTGGTGCGGCCCAATAGATTCCGCGACCCGTGAGGCCGGCGCGCGCAACAGTTCCAACGAAAGTCCATGGCAATAGTTTATGTGACTGAATTGATTAACAAAATTGAACGGACTTGATGGGTCTGCTCATCGAGTCGGCTCTGGATCTATCGCGCTACCGATCAGGGAGGCGGTAAGATTCGAGCTCAGCAGAACGGAAATTCCGGCTGACCACCACTTGCCGGGACTAGAGCGTTCTCCGGCTCGGCGCGCCGCTGAGGGCTCTTGTTCATTTGGTCGTGGGCAATCCGCGGTTCTCCAAGAACCCGTCCATCTCGTCAAATGCCATCTGAGCCGAGACAACTAATTATCATTGGGCAAAGTAGCGGCTCAACGGCTCCAGAAGAAAGCAGCCCCCCGATGCTCGTTCAACATTCGAGCCCGCATCGGGCAAGTCTTTCCACGTCCGGGTACGCCATGCTGCTTCGACCGCCCCTTTCTTCTTGCGGATTTAGGAATTCGAGCTTTTCGGTTGTTCCGATCATCCATTTGGGAAACGATCGATGCCGGCAAGCAAGGTTTTATGGGGCCAGATACTCACCGCCTTTCTGATCGTCGTCGCGACGACATGGGGAGCAACACAGTGGACGGCAGGGCGGCTCGGCTTTCAAAGCCAACTCGGTCCGCCGTGGTTCGAATTGGCTGGACAGCCCGTTTATCCGCCGCCAGCCTTTTTCTGGTGGTGGTTTTTCTACGACGCCTACGCGCCGAAGGTCTTCCTGGAGGGCGCGGCGATTGCGGCGAGCGGAAGCCCCATGGCTATCGTCGCAGCGATCGGGATGTCGCTGTGGCGGGGGCGCGAGGCAAAGGACACCACGACTTACGGCTCGGCGCGCTGGGCGACGCGAGACGAAATCAAGGCCGCTGGGATGATCGGTCAGGATGGGGTGATCCTGGGTATGTTGGGCCGACACTATCTGCGCCACGACGGTCCGGAACACGTGCTATGTTTCGCACCGACCCGAAGCGGCAAAGGCGTCGGCCTGGTCGTGCCGTCACTACTGACCTGGCCGGGTTCGGCAATCGTCCACGACATCAAGGGCGAAAACTGGGAACTGACGGCCGGATGGCGGGCCCGTTTCGGCCACGTGCTTCTGTTCGACCCGACCAATGCTGGATCAGCAGCCTACAATCCTCTGCTGGAGGTGCGACGGGGCGAGTGGGAAGTTCGAGATGTGCAGAACGTGGCGGATGTCCTGGTCGACCCAGAAGGCACATTGGAACGCCGCAACCACTGGGAGAAGACCAGCCATGCGTTGCTGGTCGGCGCAATACTGCACGTGCTCTATGCGGAGAAAGACAAGACCCTCGCAGGCGTGGCGAACTTCCTTTCCGATCCAGAGCGGCCAATCGAGGCAACGCTGCGCGCCATGATGCTGACGCGGCATTTGGGTGATGCAGGCCCGCATCCCGTCGTGGCGTCGGCTGCTCGGGAACTGCTTAACAAGTCCGAGAACGAGCGTTCCGGCGTGCTCTCGACAGCCATGAGTTTTCTGGGCCTCTACCGCGATCCAGTTGTGGCCAAGGTGACGTCATGCTGTGACTGGCGGATCGCAGACCTTGTCGAGGAGGCACGGCCGACGACGCTTTATCTGGTCGTACCGCCATCGGACATCAGTCGCACAAAGCCGCTGATGCGACTCGTGCTTAACCAGATCGGCCGCAGGCTCGCCGAAGATCTTCACGCGAAGGATCACCGGCAGCGTCTTTTGATGCTGCTGGACGAGTTTCCCGCGCTCGGCAGGCTCGATTTCTTCGAAAGCGCGCTGGCCTTCATGGCCGGGTATGGCATCAAGTCGTTCCTGATTGCACAATCGCTCAATCAGATCGAGAAGGCCTACGGACCGAACAATTCCATCCTCGACAATTGTCATGTGCGGGTGAGCTTCGCCACCAATGACGAAAGGACGGCCAAGCGCGTCTCAGACTCTCTGGGGACCGCGACCGAGTTGCGCGCCATGAAGAACTATGCGGGGCACAGATTGTCGCCCTGGCTCGGGCATCTGATGGTGTCGCGGCAGGAAACGGCGCGTGCACTGATGACGCCGGGCGAGATCATGCAACTGCCGCCGACCGAGGCGATCATCATGATCTCGGGCCAGTTCCCAATCCGTGCGAAGAAGGCACGCTACTTTGCCGACCCGCGTCTTGCCGAGCGTGTCTTGCCGCCACCAAGGACCGGAGGGACAACGCAGAACGCTCGCCCTGACGACTGGACCGACACGACACTTCTTGCTGGGCCGGAAGGCAAATCTCGCAAGCTGAGGCTTGCCAGGGATCAGCAGGACGAGGATCCGGCCAATGGCGGCATTCGCCGCCAGCCCGAGCTTCCCGAACACGAAGACATCGCGCCGGAACGAACGGCACGCTGCGACGATGAGTTCGACCTCGACAGGGACGAGCCCGATGATGACGCCGTTCGTCGCCGCAGTGTCGATCAAGCCATGAGACGCGCAGCTCGTCAGGCCGCCCTTGACCCCAATGATGGCATTGAGCTTTGAGCGCATGAAGAACGCCAAGAAAAGACGTCTGTCTGCCTATCTCGACCCTGACATAATGAGGGCACTGGCGGATTACGCTGGGCGGCGCGAGGTCTCGCTGTCACTGGTCGCCGAGGCTGCGCTCGCGTCGTTCCTGTCGCCTGATGCCGAAGAACGAAAGCAAGCGGCGATCACTCGCCGCCTCGACCAGATCGATCGACGCGTGCAGCGGGTCGAGCGGGACGTCGGAATTGCTATTGAGACGCTAGCATTGTTCGTCCGGTTTTGGCTCAACTCGACTCCAGCCTTGCCGGAATCGGCGCAAGCGGAGGCGCGCGCCAAGGGCTTGCAGCGCTACGACAATTTCGTCGATGCGCTCGGTCGCCGGCTCAGCAAAGGACCAAGGCTCAGGCAGGAGATAGCCGACGATGTCCCGCCAGTGCCGCCAGCGAGCCGATAAGGCGCGTGACGCCAGATTGAAGCGTCTCTCGGGACCGTGATCTTTCCGACGGGTTGGTATCTGCTCGCGCACCGTTCCTAAACGTGCCCACAAAGTTCGGGTGGTAAGCGAGCGGACGTCGTATGTCTGCTTTGCTCCATTCCAGACAACATTAGTCTAATCAGATCAAAACGACTATCGAATCGATTGCGCAAACGTTTCGATGGCACTATGGTTATTGTATCCGCCAGGACAGAGCGGGTTTAAAGCGCAACATCAGGGAGGAGCGCTTGCGAGTAGCACTCCGTTTGAGCCGCAATGGCAACGATGGTTGAGGTAGCCCGTCGTGCCGGGGTGTCGGTCTCAACGGTGTCACATGTGATCAACCGCACGCGCTTTGTCTCGCCTGCGAAATCGAGAGCCATTAACGAAGCGATTGCTTTGCTTGGATATCAGCCCAATGGGCTGGCGCGTTCCCTCAAGGTCGCTTCAACCAACAGCGTCGGCTTGGCGATTTCGGCGATCTCGAACCCGTATTTCACTGACATCATCTGTGCCGTGGAAGCGGAATGCGCGCGTCTTGGCCTCATGGTTTTCCTTTCCGACACGCAGGACGATCCTGATCGGGAGCTTGCGGTCGTTCGCGCCTTCCATCAACGACGTGTTGACGGCGTTATTTTGGCGCCCTCGGGTGCCCCAGAGCGAGCCACCAATTACCTTGCCGAGAAAATGGTTCCCTGCGTTCTGATCGACCGGTTTGCCGACGAACGATTTGACCAGATCGGCGTTGAGAACCAATCTGCGATGCGCGCTCTTATCGATCACGTCGCATCCTTCGGCCATCAGCGGATTGGGTTCATTGCAGGGCAGCCGGGCCTTGCTACGACGCGCGAACGTATCGATGCGTTCAAGTCAGCTTTGATGGCTAACGGACTTGCCTACGTGTCGGAATATCTGCAGCCAGGGAACGTCGACACGGCGAGCGCTACGGCATCGACCCGCGCGATGTTGTCGTTGCCTTCGCCGCCTACGGCCTTGGTCACCGGCAACAATATGGCGACGATCGGAGCGGTCCGAGCGGTTCGCGAAAAAGGTCTCGAAATACCTCGGGATCTTTCACTTGTCGGCTTTGACGACTTCGAATGGGCCGATTGTTTTGAGCCGCAACTGACCCTTATTGCGCAGCCTTGCGCCGAAATCGGGCGGCAGGCCGCATCGCTGCTTAGCGCCCGAATTGCATCAACGGATACAGAGCCCCGCTCGGTGCGGCTTCAGGCGACGCTGCATGCCCGTCAATCCTGCGGGAGGCCGGCATGAGCGCGCCGCTTCTATCGGTGACAGGGGCCGTGAAACGCTTCGGCGGCGTTCAGGCACTACGCGGTGTCGATTTTGATCTCAAGCCAGGCGAGATCCACGCCCTGCTGGGCGAGAACGGCGCCGGCAAATCGACATTGATGAATCTGCTGTCGGGAGTTTACGCACCCGACGAAGGTACAATCCAGATTGACGGCAAGCCGGTGCGGTTCAACAACCCGCGCGAGGCGCAGACGGCCGGAATTGCGACCATTTTTCAGGAGCTTGATCTCGTTCCAACGCTCGATGTGGCGTCAAACCTCTTCCTTGGCCGCGAATTGATGCGCTCGGGCGGACTGCTCGATGTGGCGGGGATGCGCCGCGAAGCTCGCAAGCGTCTGGAAGCTATCGAACTGGCTATCGATCCCGCCGGGCTAGTCGGCGACCTCTCGATAGGGCAACGCCAGGTCGTTGCGATCGTCAAAGCGTTGTCCTATGCGACGCGGGTCCTGATCATGGACGAGCCGACGGCGGCCCTAACGGTGGGCGAGGTCGAGAGGCTGTTCGACATCATGCGCAAGCTCGCCGCCAGTGGCGTCGGCATCGTCTATATCTCCCACCGTCTGGAGGAAGTGCCGCAGATCGCGGACCGGGTGACGGTGATGCGGGACGGACGTGTAGCTGGCATCACCGATCCGCACACACCGCAGGCCGAACTGGTGCGGCTGCTCGTCGGGCGCCCACTGGACGAACTCTATCCCCAGCGCACGACGGCCGTCGGCCGGGCTCTGCTCAGCCTGCGCAATGCCAGCTTCCGGCTAGCGCGCGAAAGCGCCGGCTGGCAGGCCCCGACAGGGCTTTCACTCGAGGTGCATGAAGGCGAGATCGTCGGGCTGGCCGGCATCATGGGGGCAGGGCGCACCGAGCTCCTGAGCGCGCTTTACGGCACCGGCCTTTCCGGCCAATGGGAGGGCGGCGTGGTCATTTCCGGCCGTCCGATCAAGCTTGATTCGATCAGAGCCGCGCGCCTTGCCGGCATCGCCTTCGTCACCGACGACCGCCGTGGCAGTGGCCTAATGCTGAGGATGGCGGTTGGCCTCAACCTCGTCATGTCGGTGATCCGGCGAATATCGCCGGGCGGACTGATGTCACCGGGCCGCCAGGCCGAGGCGGTGAAACAATCGTTCGGCCAGTTCGACATTCGGCCGAAGAATCCCGACATCGCGGTCGGCGCGCTGTCCGGCGGCAACCAGCAGAAGGTGGTGCTGGCCAAGGAGATACTTGGCAATCCCCGGCTCTTGCTGCTCGACGAGCCGACGCGCGGCGTCGATGTCGGCGCCAAGGGCGAGATCTATCAGCGGCTGCGGCAGTTGGCTGCACAAGGCCTGGGCATCCTAGTTGCCTCCAGCGAAATGCCGGAGCTGATTGGCCTGTGCGACCGCATCGTGGTGCTGCGCCAGGGGCGCAATGTAGCGGAATTCACCGGTGGCGTTGACGAGCACACCGTGATGGCAGCGGCAAATGGCAGGGAGGCGTGATGTCCGAACAGAAGATTTCGGTTGCGAGCGGTCCGGTGCTAGCCGCACCGGCCGCAAAGCATCGCGATCCACTCGCGCTGATCGTGCGCTTCCAGAGCTTGATCGGCCTGGTGCTGGTGGCGATCGGCGGCGTCATCTTCTCGCCCAGGCGCCATGGCGAGATACTGTTCCTTGCGCCCGACAATATGGCCAACATCGTGCGCGCCGTGTCGGAGACCGGCATTATCGCCGTCGGCATGACCTTCGTCATTATCACCGCCGGCATCGACCTTTCGGTGGGGGCAGTGCTTGGTCTCTCCAGCGTCGTCACTGCGACGATGATGATCTCCGGCGGCTTCGGGCTTATCCCGACCATTCTCGCGGTGCTGGTAATGGGCACCGTCTTCGGCGTGATCCAGGGCACCATTTCCAGCCGCTTTCGGCTTGAGCCGTTCATCGTCACGCTCGCCGGCCTGCAGGCGGCGCGAGGTCTCGCGCTGGTCGTTTCCGGCAACCAGTACATTAATATTTCCTATGGCGAGGGGCCCGGCCTGGCGCCACCTGTCTTCGCGGTACTGGGCGAGCGCCTGTTCAACAACACAGTGCCGGTGGCGACCATCGTCTTCATCGTCTTCGCCGCGATTGCTACCCTGGTACTGAATACCACGCGCTTCGGCCGGTATGTCTTTGCCGTCGGCGGCAACGAGCGAGCGGCGCGCATTTCGGGCGTTCCGGTCTCTATGGTCAAGATCTCGGTCTACGCCATTACCGGATTTGCCGCCGCCCTTGCCGGCATCGTGCATGCGGGTCAGTTCAACTTCGGCAGCGCCAATGACGGTATGGGCTATGAGCTCACGGCCATCGCGGCCGTGGTCATCGGCGGCACCAGCCTGTTCGGCGGCGCCGGCTCGATGATCGGCACCGTTGCCGGCACCATCATGCTCGGCGCGCTCGCCAACATCCTTCAGCTCAACAACATTACCCCCGCCATGCAGCTGCTCGCGACCGCCGCGATCATCGTTCTGGCGGCAGTGCTTCAATCCCTCGTTCGCCGCCGCGAGGGTTTGGGACGATAGGAGGCCGGCGGCAGCATTTGGAAGACCATGAAACCAAGGTCTGGCCATAGGCCCGACGAGGAGGAGAGCAAGCATGACAACGATGGAAAAAGGATCGAGGCGCGCCCTGCAGGTCGCCTTTCTGGCAGGCTCTTGCCTGTGCATGGCGGGTGCTGCCCAAGCGGCCGACCCGATGGTCAAGGCCTGCGCCAAGGACGGCCAGTTCATCATCGGCTTTTCGCAGGCGAACAATGCCGAGCCCTACCGCCAGCATGTCAATGACGAGCTGACCGCGGCGGTCAAGGATGTGCCGCAGTTCACGCTGCAGATCGCCGACGGCGCCGGCAACGTCAACACGCAGACCTCGCAGGTGGACAACTTCATAACCCAGAAAGTTGATCTGCTGTTGATCTCGCCCTTCGAGGCAGCACCCATGACCCCGGCGGTGAAGCGCGCGATGGATGCCGGCATTCCCGTCATCGAACTAGACCGCAAAACGGTAGGCGACCCCGGCAAGGACTACACCGCCTTCATCGGCGGCGACAATTACAAGATCGCGCTCGAAGCGGGCAAATACACCGCAAAGACCCTGCTCCCGGAAGGCGGCGAGGCGGCGGTGCTTGAAGGCCTGCCGAGTTCGACGCCAGCGGTGGAGCGGCTCAACGGCTTCAAGGACGGTGTGAAGGAGAATGCCAAAATCCAAGTGGTGGCCGAACAGGCCGCCGACTGGGTGCCCGACAAAGCTCAGACCGCCTTTTCCGCCATGCTGCAAGCGCACCCGGACATCAAGGTGCTCTATGCCTCGAACGACATGATGGCGGCGGGTGCGCTGCTCGCAGCCAAGGGCGCTGGCAAGCAGGTCAAGATCATCGGCACCGATGGCCTGCCGGGTCCGGCCGGCGGCATCGAGGCCGTGGCCAAGGGCGACTGGGCGGCAACCTTCACCTACCCGACCGGCGCCAAGGAAGCGATCGAGATGTCGAAGAAGATCCTGCTTGAGTGTGCTTCGTCGGTGGAGCCGACGGTGACGGTGGACACGACCGCGATCACGCCGGAAAATGCCAAGCAGATGATGGGAAACTGAGGGCAGGGCCGACAGCAGAGTTGATACGGCAAGGCCCCGGGAGTGGGCCTTGTTGTTTTTGGGAGCGAGCCGGCGTGGTCGTCGTCACTCAAAACTCCGGCTAGAAAAATCCCGGCGGTCGAAGGACGGCAAGCAGTTGAGCGCGTAGACGGCTTCAGCCCGTCTCGCCGCGATTTCAGCTGGATCTTGCAAGCAGCCTTGTCACGGGCTCGTTTCCATTTGGTTGGCGCCAGGCACTCGCGCAAAGCGCGAAAAGCGCCTCTATTCCGGGTTAAACCCGTGACGCCGATGACCGCCACCGTCACCGCCGCCGCCCTCTCGAGAAAAACTTCGGCGCTTATGAAGATACCTCCGTCCGCAATCCGGTCGTCATCACCAAAACGGCGGCACGCGCCGTGCTGCTGGCCTACGGGGGTTTTGTCCGGCTGTTGAGCGCGACAGGCGGGTCGAGCTGATAGCGGAGCTCAACAAGGACGATATCGCTGCGGTCGAAGCCTCCGCATGGAGCCCAGTCTCGACCATCTCACGACGAGCTCTCTGAGCCAAAACCAAAGTCGCACAGGTCTTCCGATATTCCTATCTCTGGCATTGGCACACCGGGAAGGCGCGGAGAAGGCGACAAGGACCGGCCCGCCTGGTGCTGGCGCTGGTCGGCCCCACAAAGCACGTGGACAATACAAGTCTAGCGTTTCGTCGGCGCCAGGTGTTGCTTGCTACCTCGCGGCTAGCCTACCGCAGGTCCAGCTGCAACAGGCCGCTATAATCCTCCGTCGCCAGGAAGAAGCCCTCGTCGATCGCCTTGGCTCTGAAAGCGGGATCGTCGCCGAGGTTGCGAAATTCCGGCTTCAATGTGCCTGATGCATCGAAGTAGCGATCTCGAAAGGTCGCCCGGTCAAGCCCGGCATAGTCTTTACCCTGACCTGCGACCGTGCAGGATTTCAGTTCGGTTTGGTCGGCAGCGTCCGCCGGGAAACTCTTCCTTGCAAAATCCATGGGACCGATGCCTGGAGCAATGCTGCGGGGGAATTGCGTGACGCACCGCTTCGTCGCGTCACCCGCAGCGATCGTCAGATCGAAATAGGGAGGCCTCAGCCCCTTGGTCGCGAGGTAGGCAAAGGCACGAATGCGATTGGCTGCCTTCAACGTATCAAGGTCGGTCGTCTCCAGAATGCCGCCATCGATGGTGAGCTTTCCCGACCCGCCAAGTGCGGCAATTTGCTTCTGCAGCCAGTCTGCGTCACGATCGATCCAGGTCAGGAAATCGAGTGGCATCGCTTGCGGCTCCTTCATCTGCGGGTTCATGGATTGAGCGAGGGCCGCCGCAGTGATGAGCATCGCCAGCCCGGCCAGCGCTGCCGTAGAGAGAGGGAAGTTACGCATGTCATGCCTCCGTCCTTCTGCGTTGCCGCGAATCAGTTGTAGTGGTTGCGCGGCTTGATACCGAGCATGTCGCGCAATTGGTTCTCCGTTATGTCGTCAGGCCGCGGCGTTCCGCCGACACCGACGGTCCGCGCTTCCTCGTCCATGGAGGTATGTGGCTTTCCATCAAGCCCGTTGTAGGTGGCTGGACCCATGCCGGAAATCTGTCCCGCCTGGATGTGGGAGGCGTGGATCTGCTCATGGGCGAGCACGATGCCGGGATCGGCCGGGTTTGTCGCGACCGTGCCGGTCGATTTGTCGAACTCGCTCGACGTGCGGATACGAGCTGCCGCCGGATCGTAAGAGATGACCGCTCCTCCCGGTGTCGTCGTCGGATCCTTCGTGTGATCGGCGAGGTCGGTTCCGGTGCGGCCGGCCACGTTCTGGATCGTCACCGTTTCTGGGCTGTCGACAATCCTCTTGGTGAGTTCGCGCCCTGTATCCATCCCGGTACCGGGTACGAAGAAGTCCTTGACGTCGAGCCAGGCGCCGTGGAGCCAGCTTTGCGAAACCTCGCCGGTCTTGCTGTCGACTCGGGCAGTCGGGTCTGTGCGTTGGATATCCTCCTCAACTTGCCGCCGATAGGCGGCATCGCCGGCCACGATCTCCTTGAGACCTGTCGGGTCGATATAGGCCATCGGATTATTGTTGGCATATGCGAAGAGATTGCATGATGTGGGGTTGCCGGTGCAGCGCTCAGGATCGCCGACATACAGCGGGTCGGGTGAGACGAAGCGGCCAAGGGCCGGATCGTAGTAGCGGGCACCGAAGTAGTAGAGCCCGGTATCGTCGTCGAGATATTTGCCGGTGAACCGATGGTGGGTTTTTTCGCGCGGCAACTCGCCCGAAATATCCGTCAAGTGATCGGCCCAGGCAGGAGCCAGTACTTCCGGCTTGTGCTCGGTTCCGTATGCGCGATAGAGCATTTGCTCGACCGGGGCGCCGCCCGAGGCGATCACATAGTCGCTGCTCTCGATATGATCCTTGAGGTAATAGAACCATTTACCGGTGCCGTGCTCGAGCCGCACCAACTTGGTCGAGGCAATGTTGACATAGCTCTCTTCGCCCTTTGGGCCGACCTCGAATGTCTCCACTGGATAGAGATAAAGCTGGTCTGGCTTCGATCCGTCCGGAGTAACGACCTTCTTGTATAGGCGTCGACCGGTCTGGTCGTAGCCGTAGAAGACGTCGTTGGTCGCGGTTTGCGCTCGGATGAGCCGGCCGTTGATGTCAAAGACAGTGCCGGTAAGGTTCGGCGACGTCGCCAGCTGGCCGAAGCCATCGAAACCATATGGCTTGGACGCGCTGCCGGTCGGAATGAGGCCGGTCGCGCTGGCTGCCGCCGGGACAATCCGTGCTCCGGGATCGAGCTCGTCATTGCGGGCGAAGGTGCCGGCAGGCGAATAGCCGAATTCGGCATGCTTGCCATAGCGATCGATACTCACGAGCTCGTTCTTGAAGTCATAGTGAAAGGTGCCGGAACGGTCGACATGGGTCGCGTCGCCGGCGCCACTGCCCAGCGCATCGACGATCTGTGTGATGGAGCCGTTCGAGTTGAAAGCCATGGTCAAGTCCTGCAGCGGAACGCCTCCCGCTTGCGAGACGATATGCGTCAGGAACAGCGTCGTCGGATCGTAGGTCATCTGCGTGAAGGCGCCGAGCCGGTAGTTGACGCGCTCGACCCGTCCTTCCGGATTGTACGTGATGTTCTCGATCACTTTCTGCGGGCCGGCGAAGTCCGGATGGGATACCGTCACGGAGCGGAGATTCTTGTCCGGTCCGAGCGCGAATTTCGACGTCAGGCCGCGTGGGCCGATCGATGAATCGATCCGGCCATCAAGCGTGTGATGGAAGCGATCGGCATACTTTGCGTGGTTGATCTCCACCTCGTTGGCGGTCATGCGGCCGTTCGCGTTGTAGGCGTAGCGTTCGGCCGCATCGAACAGGCCGTTGGGATCGTGGATGATGACCTCGGTTATTTTATCGAGCGGCAACGCGATCGGCACTTCGAACCCGGCCGCAGAGGCTATCTCGACGCCCCGGTCGTAGCGGTATTCGAGATGGAGGACACCGTCGTCAACCTCTGTGAGCTTGCGGTTAAGGAAGTCGTAGGTGGACGTCTGCACGGAAGCTTCGCCGTTCACGCCGACGCGCGCGATCGCTGATTGCCGCCCGCGCGCGTCGTAGAAGGCGTACCGGTCGCCCATTCCGGGGATCGACTGGAATTCGATGTCGCCGACCGAATTGTAGATCAACCGTCGAGGCGCAGTTTCGCCCGGCAGCCAAATCTCGCTCAAATAGCCGAAGGAATCGCGCACGAAGCGGGAAATTTGCATCACGCCGTCGCCATTGGCGGCGATGAAGCCGGTCACCCCGTTCTCGTTGCTGAGCGAATATTCCTCGCTCCGCACCGTACCGTCGAACTGATCGGCATAGGTCGTTATTGTGTGCGTGCCCCAAGGCCCGAAGGTCATCTCGGAAACCTTGCCCGACGGGTAAGACTCACGCACCATGCGGCCCGTTGCGTCGTAGGTATATGTGTTGCCGATTTCGTGATCCGGACGCGGAACGTCGCCCAGCTCGAAGACCTTCTGCAGGTTCAGATCGTCGATACCGCCGAAGCTCCTGACGACGAATGGGGTCCAGCGGAAGACCAGTTTCTCGTTGCGATTGTAGAGCGCGAAGTTGCGGACCCGCACGCCCCCCTCGGCAACGCTTTCCAGGTCGGCGATCTGGTTGCCGCGGGCGTTGTAGGCGGCGAGCTCGGCAATGAATTCGCTCTCGCTTTCCGGAGTTTGGGCAGCGCTTGCGTAACGGCGCTTCGATGTCAAGATCAGTGAGGGCAGGCCGCTCTCGCCGATCTTGTAGCTGTAGAATTTCTCCGCACCGTCGGCTGCCACCTCATGGATCCTACGGCCGAGCGCGTCATAGTCGTTGGTGACGACCATGCCGAGGGGAGTCATCATCGTTCGCACAGCTCCGGCCCGTGGCCCGTCGTAGGTCATTGACGTGATCTGGTTGAGCTCAGGCGCACCACCCGCCATCTTGGTGTGGCTCATCGGCAAGGTGCCGGTCTCTTCGTAGAGAACGGCCTCTGTCTGCCCAAGGTCGTCCGACAGCGCGGTGGTGTTGCCGAAGACGTCATAGCCCATTCTCTTGGTGAGGGTGCGGGTGGCGTTGCGGAACTGCTCGAGCGACGCCGGCAAGTTGCTGAGGCCGGAAAAGACTTCGAGTGTCCGGGTGCCCATGCGACCGCCCGCGTCGGCTAGATAGGTGAAGCTTTCACGGCTGAGCAGTCGCGTTCCGGTTAGGATACGGCGCTCGGATGCGGCGTTGACAATGCCGAGCGCGGCGAGATCGGCACGCGACTGCCCATACCCGGTCTGGGTGGTGCGGCTAAAGCCCTGAACGGTCAAATCCGCGGGTCCCGGGATATCGCGAACCTGCACAGTTTCCGAGGCGGGCATATTGAATTCGTCGAAATCGGCATACGTCTGGACCTTCACCGGGTCCTTACATTCGGGATCGGCCGGGTCCTGCTGTTCGGCGTCGCCGGCGGAACCGGTCAGCGTCTCCTTGACCTTTCTGAGATAGGACGAGCCGTCGCCACGCGAAAACGTCTCCCACACCGACGACTCGCACTTCAACATCATCCCGGTCGTCGGCAGCTTCTGGGTGCGCGTGGCGGTCGACAGCGAGTGCAGCGCCGCCGCCGACGGATCGAGCGTCTCGGTCGTCTCCGCGCTCGCGACGAGCGTCGCCTCGGGCTTCACTTCATAGGTCTTGCGGATCTTCAGTTTGCCGGCGAGGTTCAGGTCAGCCGCCGTTTCCGCGAAGGTGTAATACTGTTCGCGATCGAGGCTTGAGCGCTGCGTGACCCGCTGGCCGGCCGCGTTCTCGTCGCCGTACGCGATCCTCTCGACGTCCGAGAAGCCGATAAAACGGCGATTGATCACATCGTAAAATGGATTGTGGTAGAAATATTCGTCCGTCTGCACTTGGGCGCGAACCTGGCCGGGTATGCCCTGCGACGTGACGAGTTGCTTGGCAACGACAACGGGAAAATGCAGGTTGCGCGTCGGCTGGCCGTTGGCGCGGTCGCGCAGCATCTCGTCGATCGAAGTCGCATAGCGAATGTCGTGCCGGCGGCCGGAATCGAAGTCGACGACCGTGAGCAGGTTGGCCTTGACCAACTGCACCGTGTCGGTGCGATTGAAGTCAATCACGACGACGGGCTTCACCTCGTCGCCGGACGGCTTCTGGAACACGATGATTTCGCTCTGGCCGTCGCCGTCGATGTCTGCGACGCGCGAAGCGAAGGTCTGCGTCGACGCGCCAAGTTGAACCCGCAGATTGAGCGCGATGCTGAGCGGATCCTTCAGGTAGGTCCCGTCGCCGAAGCCGAGCCAGACGCGCATCTGGTCGGTGCGCTCGCCCATCGACGCGAAATCGATGATGCCGTCGCCGTTGGCGTCGATGTACCACATTGTGGCGAGATTATCGCCGGGCTGCATGCCGCCAATCTTCGAGAAGCTGCCGTGACCGCAGACCGGATCGTTGATCGCGACGTCGCCAAACAGCAGCGCATTCGGGTCCTTCGAGAACATGTTGCCCTGGTTCTCATAGAGGCAGAAGCCCTGATCAGCCGGACGGATGACGACGAGATCGGGCAGCCGGTCGCCATTGATGTCAACCATCCGCACATTGTTGCGGCCGAGTATCTGGCCGTCCTGACTGTTGAATGGGAACGCTTTGGTAAGCGCTCCGAAATTGACGCTGTAACCCCCGTCGGCCTGGCGCCGGGTGAGATTGAGAAATATCCGCCATTCCGTGCGGCCATCAGCATTGAGGCGCGTCGTGACGATGTCGGACAGGCTGTCCATATTAACGTCGGCGAAGCGGCCGTTGCCGCCCGCGAATGTCGTCGGCGAGACGCCGGGCAGCGGGATCGAGCGGCCGAGATAAGAGAAGGTCCCGTCGGCCTTGCCATCATAGACGTGCATCAGCCCGTCTTCGATTTCGACGATATCGACGAAGCTGTCGCCAAGGATATCGGCAAAAGCGAAGCGATTGTCGGTGAGCCGGGGGGCGATCTGGCGCATTAGTCCAGCCTCGGTCGGACGCGACAGCACGAGTTGGCTGGTGTCGCCAAAGGCGCTGTTCAGGTCGCCGCTTCCGAGATGCACTGTCGCGCCGTCATCCTTGGTCTGCACGATGTCGACCAGTGCATCCATGTTGAGGTCGGCCAATTCGAAATTCTGCGGCGGGATGTCGCCGGCGAACGCCATTTTCGGCGCTTCGAACACCACGGGGCGCGACGCCAGTTCGGCGCTTGTCCACGATGAATAGCCGAAATGGATGTCCGGGAACTTCAGCGTCGATTGCGCCAGCGCCTCGCCGCCGGTGTCACCATACCGGTAGAGCACGCGAAGCTGGTCGAGCACATTGACCGACTGCGCGTCGATGAGCGGCGTGAGGTCGGCCTGAGCCTTCGCCAGGCAGTCCGGATGCGCCCGGACGACGAACTTCGACGTGTCACTGGTATCACGGCCGACATATCCCATGCACCATTGGGCGTAGACGGTGTCTTTGAACTTGGCCGTCACCTTGCCGTAGAGCCGGGCGTTCTCCTGTTTGCTGCCATTGGTGTGGCTTACGAGCGTCGATTGCGTCTCGATCAGCTCGAACTGATAGCTGCTCTGACCGCCGGCGAAGCTGGCCTTTGTCAGGTAGCTGCGTCCACCGAAACGCTGGTACTCGTAGCGGATGGCTTCGCGGTTGGCATTGAGCTGCAGCACCAGCGGCCATTTCGTGACGTAGGGCGCGGCTACATCGAAATTGCCCTCCGCCACGGAGGAATCGCCGCTGAAGATCAGCCGTGTTCCGTTGGCGTTGATCACCTCGAAACCGGAGGAGATGGTGTCGGTGTGTAGGCCGCCCGTCAGGTCGAGCGAAAGGACGTCGAACGCGCCAGTGTGGTAGAGGATCTTGACGAAATCCTCGGCATATTCGGGCTTGTACTCCCAGACGCCGTTCTGGTTGCCGAGGAAGATGAGTCGCGCGCCCATATACGACAGGCGGGAGAAGAAATCGCCGCCTGGCTTGGTGCCGGGCACGGCCGTGCCGAGATCGTCATTGACGGCGATCGCCTGGGTATTGAACTGCCAGCCGATACCGAGCCCGTTGCCGGTATCGCCCGCGAACTGGCTGTAGGTGAGGCTCAGTTGCGGCCCGAACTGGCCGCGCGTCGGCAGGGTGGGTAGCGGCACGGTGAAGTTCGCCGATCCCGTATTGTTGTTCAGCGTGAAGCTGCCTTCCTCCTGCGTGACAGTGCCGCCCGCAGCGGGCAACTGCACGATCGACGTCGCAGATTTGTCTTCGGCGCCGGCCGGTGAGCCGAGTACTGCGGCGCCAGCGGCCAGGGCTGCGAGGGCGGTAAGGGTCTTTGTGAACATGGGACTACCTCTCCGGATGCAGGCACTACTGATGAATTTGCGGACCCACGATGATGAGCTGTAAGCAGTTCGGGCGCGGACAGATGACCGAGGGCTGGACGGCGATCGCGTCGTGCAAGTGAATGTTTCCATCGAAGATGCGCCACGGCTCACGGTTGCAGGCTTCGGCGACTTGAGGAAGGAGCGGCTGCGGGAAGGAGCAGATCGGATTGTTGCCCAGATAGGTCTTTCCGATCACCGGATGGACGCTAGCGAAGTTCTCGATCCGATTGCCTCTCAGATCGACGACTGACAGCGCCGGAAGCGAGCCGAGCGGCAGCGCATCGAAGACCCGGTTGTTGCGCAGATCGATATCCGACAACGCCGGCATGTTCGATAGATTGCCGACATTGGTGATCTGGTTGTCGTTCAGGTAGATGTATTTGAGCCCGCTCGATCCGAAGCGCGGGATCGCGGATAGCCGGTTGGTGGCGAGGTTCAGTTTCTGAAGTCCTGTCAGCGAAGCGATCGGCGACGCGTCGGTGATCACATTGTCGAAGAGGTTAAGTTCGCCCAGCGCCCGGAAATGGACCACGGGGTTGACGGCGATGATCGATTTCTTGTTCAGAGTCAGGCTGGTCAGTGACTGCGCCCAGTTCTGCGCTGCACTGCAATCTGCGCTGTCGACGTGGTCGGCCTGCATGCGGCTGTCGAGCGCCGCCATGAAGCCGCGGGCGTCGCCGAGCGCAATAGAATCGAACCGGTAGACGATGCAGTATTCAGCGAAGCTGGCGTATTGCAGCGGCAGATTGCGCATGCCGGCATCCTCGAGCAGCGGCAGGTCCGCCAACGGCGTCACGGATTGTACGTGTGTGTTCGAGAAATAGAGCTTTGTCAGCTTGTTGAGCATCCCGATGCCGATCAGGTTCGACAGGGGATTGCCGTCGATGTTCAGTTGTTCGAGGCGGCGCAGCTGGAGGATGCCCTGGATCGAGGGGATCTGGTTGTTGCGGATCCAAAGCTTCGTCAGCCCCGGTACCGCCGACAGCGCCGAGACGTCGGACAATTGGTTGTCGGACAGGTCGATGGAGGTCAGATTTCCCATCACTGGGAAGAGCGAGACGCTGGTCAACCCGCGGTTCTTCGCATCGGCGAACTGGCGCGAACTGAGATCGTCATAGGCTCTGCCGCAAACAGTCTTGCCCGAGATCGATAGCAGCGCGTTCACTTCCGCGGTTTGCGCGGGCGTTAGAAAGTCGGTCTGGTTCCGCATCATACATGCCGACAGGAAGTCGCTCGCCTGCACGGGATTGTCGGAAAGATCGAGACTGATCAGGCCCGACAGCGCTGCCAGCGGTCTGACATTGGCGATCGAATTCTTCGACAGGTTGAGTGTGCCGAGATTGGTCAGGCCGGCAAGCGGCGAGACGTCCGTGATGGCATTGTTGGACAGGTTGAGCGAGGTGAGTTGCGGTAAGGTGGCGAGCGGACGCAGGTCGCTGACGATCTTCGACGACAGATCGAGTGCGGTGGTCGCCAGCAGCTTGTTGCCGACCACCAAGCACGTCCCGCCACCCTCCAGTTCGACCATGGCTCGTATGGTTTGCCCAAGCGGGGTCGCCGCGTCGCGGTGCAGCACGCACAGGTCAACGAAGCTCTGCCCGCCATTCGCCACGATTGGATTGCCGCTGAGATTGATGGCCAGCGTCGAGGGGAAGCTGCCGAGATTGGCGAAGGTCTCGATCTTGTTGTTGGCGAGGTTCAGACTGGTCAGGCCGCCGAGCGCGCTGAGCGGATCGAGCATGTCGCCCGTGAGGCCATTGTTGGCGATGGACAGGATCGAGAGCGCCTGCAGGAATTGCAGCGGCTCAAGGCTGGCGATCTTGTTGTCGTCGAGTGTGAGGTTCGTCAGCAACGCGAGCGCCGACAGCGCGCGGATGTCGGTGATGTCGTTGTCGGAGACGTCGGCCCGCGTCAGCGCGATCAGTGGCGCCAGGGCGTTGATGTTGCTGACGTGATTGCCGGAAATATCAAGAAAGGTCAGTGTCTTGAGCTTGGCCAGCGGCCCGAGTTCGGCGATCGAGTTGTTGCCGGCGATCGACAGGCTGGTGAGGTTCGTCAGCACCGCAATCGGCTCGAGTGATTGCACGCCCTTGCCGCTCAGGTTCAGCGTCGTGATCGATTCCAGGAAGGTCTGTGCGGTGGCGCAGGCGGCCGGGTTGCCGAGCGCGGAGACTCCGCCGGGCGTTGAATCGAGCACCGCCATCACGGTCGCCGTTTCAGCCGGCGTGCGGTCGCCCTTGATGCACCATTTCGCGAAGGTGGTCGGCTTGTTGACCAGCGGCGCGCCCGAGAGGCACGTGATGGTGTGGATCTTGCCGGCGAAGAACGGCGTGGGGTCGGCGTTCAGCGCCTGGTCGAGATTGAGCTTCAACTCGGTGACCAGCGGTGCGCAGGATGGAATGTAGAGCCGGTCGGAAAATGTCGTCGCGCCGAAGTCTGAGGGAAATTGCAAGTAGTAGATGAGGCCGCTGCCATTATCGTACGCGAACACCTTTATTGGGTATGTCTCGCCCGAGGGGCACAGCAGCGGATTGGCGGCCGGATCCGCGGCGGCGATCGCGCTGTCGACGGCGGTCAACACCTCCGAGGGAACCGTCGCGAAGCCAAGTCCGCGGATCACTGCTTCCTCGTCCGCCTGGTCCTTGCAGCGGATGCGGTAGCCGCGCCCGTCGGAGATAAGCAACGGATAATGCAGCCGGTTCGCCTCCAGCGCCGGATCCTCGAACAGCACAACCTTCGGCTCGTCCGCGCGGGCCGGGCCGGCGGCGGCGGCCACGAGCATGACCAGAACAAGGAGCAGCGATTGGCCGATGCGGTTCATCTGGTTTCTCCTTTCGAGGCTCAGGCTGATCGATGCGGCTCAATCAGCCCGAACCAATGGCAGCGCTACATCTCGTCCGCGGTCTTGATGGTCCAAAAGCTCGACGGCTCGCGATCGCAAGTGAACTGAAGGGCCGGGATGTTGTTCAAGTTGCTAACCCCGCCGGCAATGATCAGGCACTTGCCTGTCTGGACGTTTTCCGCCTGAACTCCGTCGCGCGTCTCGACAAGGTTCCAACGACGCGAAGGATCGCTGTCACAGTTGAACTGCAAGGCCGGGATGTTGTCTTCGGTACTGACTCCGCCGGCAATCGTCAGGCACTTGCTTGTCCGGACGTTGGCCACCTGGAAGCCATCGCCCGTCTCGACCAGCCTCCAGCGCTGCCATTGACTGCCGTCGCAGTCGAATTGCACCGTCGGTGCATTGTTGTCGGTTCGTCCTTCCGCGACCGAAAGGCACCTTTCGGTTTGCCGGTTCACCAGCAACACTTCCGGGTCGGCCGCCCGGATGCTCCAGAACCGCGACGGATCGCGGTCGCAGTTGAATTGGAGGGCAGGGACGTTGTCATCGGTGCTCACCCCGCCGGCAATAGTCAGGCATTTGCTCGTCTGCATGTTTTCAGCCTGGAAGCCGTCGCCGGTTGCGGTCAGCTTCCAGCGCCGCGACGGATCTCGGTCGCAGTCGAATTGAAGGGCCGGGATGTTGTTGTCGGTGCTGACACCGCCGGCAATCGTCAGGCATTTTCCGGTCCGCACGTTCTGTAACTGAAAACCGTCATTCGTCTCGACCAGCTTCCAGCGGCGCCACTGGTCGCCGTCGCAGTTGAACTGTACGGCCGGCGCGTTGTTGTCGAGGCGCCCCTCGGAAACTGCCAGGCATTTGCCGGTCTGCATGTTTGCCAGCACCACGTCTCCCTCCTTGATCGCCGTGATGCAGGCTTCGAAAATTTTCCCGGTGGCCGCGGTCGATTGCTCCGGTCGACTGATGCAGACCGGATTGCCGTCCAGCGAAGGCTTGAATGGCAGGATGGCGCTGACGGACTGCACCGTGGCCAGACGGTTCGCGCGCAGGTTAAGAGAGGTGAGTTCGGTAAGGCCAATCAAGGCGCGCGCATCCGTGACGCGGTTTTTCGACAGGTCGAGCGCCGTGAGCTCTTGCAGAAACCGCAACGGCGACACGTCGGCGATCTTGTTGCTGGCCAGAACCAGTCGCGTCAGCGCCCGCGCCGAGGCGAGCGGCCGCAGGTCGGCGATCTGGTTGAAACTGAGGTCGGCGTCGGCCAAATCCTTCATCACGCCAGTCACGTTGATGTTGCTGATCCTGTTTCGCGACAGATCGAGAAAGGTAAGCTTGGTCAGCTTTTCCAGATCGCGCGTGTCGGCTATTTCATTGCCGGACAAGGTCAGGCGCGTCAGATGGGTAAGTGTCGCCAGCGGCTCGAGATTTGTCAGCCGTCGCCCGGCAAGGTCGAGCGTCGTGCTCGACGCGAGAAAGTCCTGCGCGCTTGCGCACGCCGCCGGATTGCCCAACGCGGAGGCACCGCCGGGTGTCAGCTCGAGCAGCTCCTCGACCGTCGTCTGCTGGGCAGGATCAAGGTCGTTCTTGATGCACCAACTGGCAAAGGTCGTCGGCCGTCCGACAAGCGGCGGGCCCGCCAGGCATGCGATGGTATGGACCTTTCCGGCAAAGAAAGGGGTAGGGTCGGCCTCGATCGCCTGATTGAGCTTGAGCTTTAACCCTTCGACCAACGGCGCGCAGCCGGGAATGTAGAGTTGGTCGGAAAAGGATGTTGACCCGAAATCGGTCGGGAACTGCAGGTAGTAGACGAGCCCGCTGCCGCTATCATGCGCAAAGACCTTGATCGGGTAGTGCTCGTCGGATGGGCACAACAGCGGATTGGCGGCTGGGTCGGCCGCGATGACCGCATTGTCGACGGCGCTCAGCATTTGCGACGGGACGGTTACTAAGCCCAGTCCGCGGATCACTGCTTCCTCGTCCGCCTGAACACTGCAGCGAATGCGGTAGCCGCGTCCTTCGGAGATGAGCAGGGGATAGTGCAAGCGAGTGGCGTTCAGCGTCGGGTCCTCCAACAGAACGAGCTTCGGTTCCTCGGCTCGGGCCCGACCGGCGCCGATCACCGCAAGCAGCGCCAGCAGGAGCAGCGATCGGGCTATGCGGGTCATCTGGTTTCTCCTTTCCGCTCTATTCGACCAGGCTGAAGCGGCCTGGCCCGCAGGCCCGGCTGGTATTGTCGTGTGCAATGTCGTTGCCCGGCAGCAGGAAACTGGCGCTGGAGGCGCTGTCGGCGAAACTGACCGCGCAGCGGAAGCCGGACACCGTCGAGGTGGTGAAATTCGCCGACGAACCGCGCTCGAGCTGGATGGCGGAGCCGACCGTAAGGCCAGCGGCCATGGGCGCGAGCCCGTCCGAGCGACCCGCCACGACCGCGCCGCGCAGAACTAGCGGATTGGCGGCGGCGATGTCGGTGAAGGCCATCCGCATCAGGCTGTCGGAGGTGAGCACCGCGCCGAAGCGTGCGCGCACAATGCTGGAGCGGGCAGGCGCTTGGGCCGAGATCAGCAGCCGTGCCCGAACGCCTTGGATCGCCAGCATGTCTGCTTCGACCCTGAGCCCGCGCGCATAAAGGTCCGCCAGGCACAGCGACGCGCCCCGCGCGATCGGCGACAGTCCGTCCGCCACGGTGCCGATAGTCACATCGTCGAGCGCGACCGCGCCATTCTGCGCGATCACGGCGACGACCTCGTCGGTCGTTTGAGCGGCTGCCCGCGCCAGATCGATCCGCTCGAGTTCGAGCCGCGGCAATCCATCGGCGACGATGATCACGCCTGTGGCTGACAGGATGCATGACGACGTGCCGGCAGGCACTCGGTTGGCGGTGCCGACGAGCCGCGTGCGGGCAACGCCGGGGGCCGGCGCCATGTGCACGGTCTTGAACGGCAATCCCTTCAGGATTAGCGTCTGCGGCATCTGGACCGATGCGGGCAGTTCGAGCCTGAGATTCGCCCGCCCGGCGCAATCGCCCTCGGCAGAGAATTGCGCCAGCGTCAGCGTGCCGCCATCATTGATGCGGCGAAGGCACGTATCGCCGGCCGAACCCCGACAGTCGAACCCGGTACCCGGCGCCGGAGCGGCTGTCAGCGCGCGATCCGTCTCGCCCATCCAGTCGCCAATGCCGGGGGCGGAGAGGCCGAGCGCCAACGTCAGACGCGGGCAACCCGTAAATGACAGGCTTCGCCCCTCCGCGAAGATCCAATCCAGCCGCGCATTGCCGAGGGAGTCAAGCGAGGTGATGGACAGGCCGGCTGACAGCGGCGTCAGGCCGAGGTCGATACCCGGCTGCGCGAAGGTCGAGTGCTCGCGCTGATAGCCATCGCAATTCGACAGACACAGGTCGACGAAGGGCGCCGAACGAAGCGCCGCCACCGCGTCGGCGCCGAGCAGGGTTACGGCCTCGGCCTCAGCGATGCCGAAGAATGATCGCAGCTTCTTCTCCGCCGCTTCCGCTCCGGCTGCATCGGCAATGATGTCGCGCGTCGCCTTGCCGTCAAGGCGCACAATCGGCAGGTAGGAGGGCTGCGCACCTTCGCCCGGCGGCGCGTAGCGCACGACATAGATCGTGTCGCCAATGCTTTCGGCGCTGAGGAAGGTTTCAAACCGGTGCAGACTCCAGCGCGCCGCACTCGCCACCGCTACATTCGATGTGCCGCCAAGATCGGCGCGCCCGCAATCGAACACGAAGGGTGTCCCGACATCGGGCGGCGCGACGAAGCCCTGCAGTACGCCAGGGAGTTGCAACCGCTCGCGGATGGCGAGCGCTGCCTTGATCTCCGCGCAGGCGGCGGGGACGGCGAAATAACCGCTGCCCGAGACGGCGGGGAGATAGTAGTTGCCCGATGCCTCGACATCGGCCCAGATGGCGGTCGTCGCCGGCCAGTCGATATCGAAGGCCGTGCCGGGGCATGGCAAGCGCGGCTGCGCGCCGAAGCCGTTTTCGGTCTGAAGCTTGGCGAACGTTGCCTCCGAGACGATAGCGGTGTCAGGCAGGTGCAGCAGCCGCTTCGCCTGGCCGGCGCTGGCGCAGCCGGCAAGCTCCACCGCCTTGCCGTCGAAAAGCGCGACATAGACGTCCTTGTTCTGATCGGTGACGAAAGCGTCAAGCTGCGGCTCGGCGGGGGCCACCGAAGTGCTGGCGAGAAACAGGGTGAGCAATGCGGCCGCCTGTCTCATCTCAGTTCGCTCAGGCAGCTTGCCGCACGGGTGGGCTCCATATTGACTTCGGTCATCAACGGATCGAGGCCGGCCGACTGGCACAGCTCCTTGACCGAGATCGAGTGCGGCCCCTGGAAATCGACCTTGAGAGTTCCATTGCTCATCTGCCCGTTCTGGCCGATGCACAGCGGATTGTTGGCGAGCGCCGGCCGACGGCAGGTGCGGATGACGTCGGCCATTGCCCGGCGGTTGGTCAGTTCGCAGAAGTAGATGCGGCAAAGCGCGGCGACTGCGGCGCGGTTCTCGGCGTCGGCATTGATGATTCGCTTGATGTCGGTGATCAGGCCGCTCGCATTGGCTGCGAATGCTAGGCCTTCGACGCGAGTTTTCTCGCCCGCGATCTCGCCCGACCGTTCGGTGATCTTCGGCATCAGGTTGATGTTTTCCGAGGTTATGAACAGGCCGCCTTTCCAGCGGTCGAACTCGTCGAGGATCGAGGTCGCCCTCAGGATCGCTTGGCGGTAGGCGTTGTAGATCGGCCCCATCTTGGTGTCGCGCGCCGCCTCGTAAACCTGGTTTAGCGCAGCGTATTCCTTGTTCACCGCGTCGGCGCCCGCCTTGATACCGTCGATGCCGGCGCGCGAACTCTGCACCAGACCCTCGGCACGCTTCAGCTTGCGGGAAAACATCGCCGTAATCGGGCTCTCGACGCTGGCGAAGTAGTTTTCGATCACCTTGCCGGCCGCTCCGTCGGCGAAGGCATTGATCTCGGTGTCAGACAGATTGGAGATCAGGCCGCACTGGGCGTCGAAATCGGCGCTCAATGGCCCGGCCTGGCAGGCGCTCATCTCCGCCAGTCTCTGATCGAGCGTCCGGTTCGAAGCGAGCCCGTCGGCATACTCGAACAGCGCATGGTTCCATTCGATTGCATTCAAGTCAGCCTGGCTGTGCCGCCGGTCGCGGCAGAACAGCGTCTGCTCCATCCGGCTCTGGTTCCCCGAAGCGCGGTAGGCGTCGAGGTGACGCGTCGCCTCGGCGCAGGTCGCCAGACCTGAAATCAGCCCGGCAAGCTGCTGGTGGACGGGCGGCAGTCCGCGTGTCTGCGCCTCCCGCATTAGATTGGCGGCGCGTTGGCTGTCTTCGGGACTGCGGGCCGGGCGGTGGAAGACGCAGAGGCCTTGCTCGAAGGTTTTCAGCGTGCCGTCCGGAATGGCCGGCCCCTCGCAGTTTGGAGCGTCGAGAACACGCGATTCGATGCTATAGCCGGCAAGATTGTCGACGAAGAGGTCGCGCGCGGCCGCTCCCGTCGCGCCAAGCGCCATGCCGAGCGCCGCTGTGGCGATGATCGCTCTCATGGCGCGCTCGCGAAGATGAAATAGAGGGTGAACACAGCGCCGTCGAAGGGGCAGTCGCTCGGCTGCAGCGACAGCCGGTATGAGCCGATCAGCGGCGCGCCGAGATAGGGCAGGATCAGGCTGGTGTCGTTCGACGGTCCGGGTGCGCGGGGGAACTTGCGCGCCTGGTAGCGATCCTGAACCCAATAGCGGATGATCCGGCTGATCTCGTCGCCGCTGTCGGCTTGGTTGAAAAAGGTCTGCAAGGCGACCCGCTCCGGCCCGACCGAAATGTCGGCGCGGACCTCGTTCGACCCCTTGGTCAGCGGCTTGAACACGAAGCCGCTGCCGCGGTGTTGCAAGGCGAAGCGGTTCCACTGCGCGCCAGTGCACTGGTAGTCGGTGCCGACGAAGACATCGATCAGTGTCAGATTCTTGCGGTCGCGGAATTTGTTGGGCGCCCATAGCGCGAAATAGCCGTTCGCTTTCATCAGCCCGTCGGTCGATGCGAAGGGCGAAACCTCGAACTCGACATTCTCGTCGAGCGCCAGCTTGCGGGCGAAACCGGAATTGGCGGGCACTACGATCTGGGCGACATCGATATTGATCTGCCGCTCGTCGAAAAAGCGCTTGGCGACAATGTCGTCGATCATTGCCTGCAGCTGGGTTGCGTTGCGCACATAGACCTCGGGCACAGTCGCGGCCTCGCCGGTGAAGGCCTGCACCACTTCAAAGCGGCGGCGCATCAGGTGCATCAGTCGGTTGGCGGTCTCAAGCACGCGCCGCTTGGTCACCAGATATTCGGGAATGCCCTTCATCAGGTCGGCTACGGTGTCCTGGGTCGCGATGAACAGATTCTTGCCCGTCGCCGGATCGTCGATTTGGGTAACGAGCTTGGTCATGTCTTCTTGCTGCTTTGTCACCTCCGCCTGAATATTGCCCTGGAACTTCAGGATGCTGTCCTGGAGCGCGCGGCTCTTGAGACCGAGATCCTTGGCCTGGTTCAGGCCCGCGACGAGTTCCTCGGTGTTGCCGCGCGACTGCGTGATGCGCTGCTCGACGAAGGCGAGTTCGGCATCGTTCAGTGCCAGCATCTTGTCCCTCTGCCTGTCGCGTAGTTCGTTGATCAGGTTGGTCGAGGCATTTGATTTCTCGGCGAGGCCGGTAACGGTCGTCTGCGCAGCGCGAACGCGCTCGATGCGGCCGTTGGTTGCCGCGACCAGTTCGGCAACACGTGCATTGTCCTCGTTGAGCTGAGCTTCCGACAAGGACAGCTTGTCGAGTTCGAGATTGAGGATCGCGATCTCATTGGTCAGCCGGTCGATCGTGCGCTGCTGGTCGGTGATCTGGAAACTGAGCATGTCGTTTTCGCGCGCCTGAAGATCGAGTCCGGCAAGTATTCGTTCATGGTCGGACGTGAGCCGCGCCACCTGTTCGTCGATGCCGAGATCCTGGCTCTGGCAGTCGACCGCCGCCATCGAGCCCTGCAGTGTCAGCTCCTTGATCTCTTCGGCCCCTTGCGCCAGCCGGCCGGCGAGTTGGAAATGCGTGTCGATCAGCGCCCGGGCCTTGAGCGCCTTGTCGAGGTCGAGTTCCTCATTCGCTTGGCGCAGCTGCGTGATCCTCTGCTGCAGGCCGTTGATCTGGTTGATGTTCTCCTGCGTCACCCGCCCGGTCGCGATGATCGTCGACAAGATCGACTGTGCCGCTTCGAGCGACGCCTTGACGACCTTGGAGGTGTCGATCTTGGTCGCCGCGCCGCTGGCGAGCCCGCAGGCGCAGACGTTGACCTCGGGTATCGCCGCGGAGATCGCGTAGGCGGCCTGGATGGCGGTGAGCGTGATCTGCGCGGCCTGCGTCGTGCCGTTGAACGCAGCGAACCAGGCGATCACTTCGGTCAACTGGCCGTCGACCTGGTCGCGGGCTTCCTCAAGGTCCGCCTTTTTCTTGGCATAGGCGTCACGCTCGGCTTCATAGAGCTTCTTGGCGAAGTCGGTTTCCGTCTGTGTGAACGAGCCGCAACTGACGTTCGCCAGTTCCTGCGGCAGCGAGACGTTCGACGTGATCATCTGCTGGTCGGACATCAGCGGCTCGACGTCGGCGAAATCGGCGTCACCGATGACGCACTTCATCAGGAAAGCCCTGGCCTGGGTCTGTGTGGCCAAGAGCTGAGCCCTGAGGCCCGACTGTCCATCAGGGCCGCACATCTGGGCGACATACTGGTTGCGCGTGAAGGCCGGCGTCACTGTCTGGCACGGCTGTTCGCCCGCAAGCAGCGGGGTGAATGGATGGGCCGGCGCCTCTCCGATCAGGGCGAGCTGGTTCTCGATACCGCAAAGCTGTTCGCGGTCGACGGCCCGGCGGCGCTGATAGAGATCGGTCTGGCGCAGTTGCAGTTCGGTGATTGCGTCGTTGGCGCGGGCGATCGCACCCTGGTTGTTGGTGATCTGGGTTTGGAGGATCTGCCGCTGGCGAACCGCCTGTTCGAGCTGGTTGGCGTTGCGCTCGGTCTGGCGGGCATATTCGGTGATCTGGCTCTCGAGCGAGGAAATCTGCAGATCGAGGTTCATCTGAGTCATTTCCCAATTCAGCAGCCAGCGCAGTTCGTTGCGCCGCTCGACTTCGGCCTCCTTGGAGAGGACGATGAGATCGAGTTCCTGCCTGTCACTGATCTGACGGCGCTGGTTCTCGAACTCGGCGATCTTGGTGCCGAGCTCGATCTCCAGCGACCTGATCTGCTGGCGATAGCCGAACGTGTCCTTCTCGGCGTCGACCGCGTTGATCTCTTGCTGGACGGTGGTGGCGAAGGTCTGCGCCTCGTGCTCCAGCTTGCCGATTTTGTGGGCGATCAGGTTGACTTCCTGGCTGCGGATCGTCCGCTCCTCATCGATCGCGCGGGTCGCTTGGCCTTCCTTGTTCGCGTACCACCGCTCAACCAGCGCCTCGACATTGCGCTCGACCTCGGTCAGTCGCTGTTCGCTTTCGGCCAGGGCCTGCTGCAGTTCTTCGAACGGGATCGTGGTGAACTGCATGGGGTCGATGTTGAGGAACAGGAAACCCTTGTGCACGCTGTCCATGCGGGCATCGAGGTCGCTGTGCTGCAGCAGCAGGTCGGCGCGCAAGTCGTCGTAGGTGGACTCGCCCGGAATATCCATCTGCGTCTCGACCAGCACCCACATTGCGGCCTCGTAATTGGTGTAGGCCTTGGAGAGGTTGGGTTGGCTGTCGAGGCCGGCGCCTCCGACAGCGCCCAACGTATCGTAGACCAGGAAGTCGAGCGCCTTGACGCGCGCCTCCGAGAGGGTCTGGTACCAGACGTCGCCGGTGTTCATAAGCAACTGGATCTTCAGCGAGGACAGCGCCGTCAACTGCCGCACGAAGCTGCGGTAACTCGCATCCGCTCCCGCCGCGGCTCCCTGGTCGTTGCCTTGTTGCCGCGCGAGAATGCGAAGACCCCTGTCGACGATCTCGATGCCTTGCCGGCCGAATTCCTGCGCCGCCTGCGGCGAAACCGGCGTATCGTTTCGGCTGACACCGCTCGCCGACGACAGGAAGGGCATGTCGGCCGCGAGGAACAGGCGGTAGCGCCCGAGTTGCAGATGGCAGTCGAAATCGCACACGATCGCCAGCCGTCCGGTCGCCTCGTCGCCGCAGGTCGTCAGGAACTGTTCGAGTTCGGTGGCGACTTCACCCATATATTTCACGTCGGCGCGGAAATTAGCGATCTTCAGCAGGGTCGTCAGCTCGCCGGCATGGCCGGCCGCCGCGTCGACGTCGAGCGCCATGCAGTCCTGCGCGCGCGCCATTCCCGCAGCGCCGAAGACGACGCCGGCAACCAGTCCGCAAAGCAGGAAAAACCGTCTCATGGCTGCCCCGTCGTCAGAAGAACCTCGGAAATCTGGCGCACGTGCCGGGCAAGTTCGGCCATCTGCGCCTTGGAAAGCGAAGGATTCTGGAACCGCCCGACCACCGCCCGGGCATGATTGATGCAGTCTTCGTAGGGCCCATTGATCTTCGCAGTCAGCGCGCCGGTGTCCAGCGTGAGGTCGAGCGTCGAATACGCGCCGGCCAGTCCTGCGCAGGAAGAAAGCTCTGACGTGATCGTCGGATCGTCGACGACATGCGCGAGGCCGGACAGAGCCGTCATCACCCCTTCGATTTGTCCGACGATCTGTGCCATCCTTGCCTTACCGTCCTCGAACTCCTTCAGCGAATCCGGCTGGTTGAGGCTGGAGAGATCGACGGCCTGCAGCGTGGCGATCGTCTCGGCTGCTTTCAGCTGGTCCTCCTTGACAAGCACCATGTTGGCCTGAGCGTTGCCGAGTACTCGCTCCAACTCCATCACCTCGGCCGACTTGATCGTCACGTCCATCTCGTTGACCAGCGACTGATATTGGGTCGAAGCGGCGTTCATCAGGTTGAGCGTGTCGTCGACCTTCGTCCTGACCGCCTTGACGATCTGTTCGCGCACCCGCGTCTCGATGAGGCCGGTCGTCTCGGCCCGCCCACGCACTGGCTTGGCCGAACAGACCAGCTTTGCCAGCGCGTCCGAGCCGAGCCGTGCACGCACCGCCCCAACGATCGGGAATAGCGGGCGCCAGGCAGCAGGCAGCGCATCCGCGCTTGCGCCCGACAAAGGTCCAGCATCGATCTCGTTCATACGCGTCAGATGCCGGCATTTCTCCTGCAAGTCGGCCCCGGAAAAGTAAAGCCGCCCGGTGATCAGGTAAGCCTCGATCGCGGCTGCGTATTGTCGCCCGACGAGGGCGGCGAGTTCTTCAGCGTTATCGGTCGAGACCGGGGCGAAGAAGCGGTAGCGGCTGAGATAGATCTCCGCCCAGGCGAGGCGGCGCATCAGCACCGAGGCGTCGTCGGCCGAAAGCGGGATGACCGGAAAGCCGACGCTGCGGCTGCCGCCCGAGGGGGCAGATGCCTCGCCGATCACCTCGCCGGCGAAGGGCAGGCCGAAATCGGGCTGCGTCGCCTCGTGACTCGGTTCGACGGCGACGGGGCCGGGGGCGAGCAAGCTGAACCGGGTCGTTTCGGGCGTCGCGTTCGAGAGCGTGGCGTTCCAGAAGCCGTCAAGTTTTTCCGATGTGTAAGCGCGCTCCAGAATCGATGCGCCGCCGGCTTCGCTGGCCAACACGCAACTGACGATGACGAATAACGCGATGTCTCGGAAGCTTGTCATCGGCAGTACCACACCCTGTCGGCTGCGCCTGCCTGGGCGCAGATGCCGGTCGCAGCGCCGTGCGCCTTCCAGTCCGCCTTAATCTTGGTGAGATCATTGAATGCGCCCTGTGCCACGTTATCGGCATGAACCTCGGCATCCAGTCGCCAGAAGGGCTTTGCCGGATCGGTCGGCAGCAGCACCCCGATCATATTGATGTGGAAGGCGGAGACTTTGAGAAAGTCCTCAGCGCTAGCGACGTTCTTGCGATTAAGATTGGCGTATTGCTCAGGCGTTACGTTGCCGAGCGCCCGCTTGAACTCTTCCTCCGAAACTTCGACGGAGCGCAGCATCTGCGTCGTCTTCGCTGCCAACCCGTCGAGGATTGAGGTGTTGGCGACCAGCATCGCGCCCGCACCGCTCACCGGTCCGAAGATCTCCGCGAAAATGGCGCGGATCGCCTTCAAGTGCGTGTCGGCCGACTTAATCTCGACGCGGCGCAGCGCGATGCCCGTTTCGAGGTCTGACGCCCGACTGACGAAGCCACTCAGCGCGCCTTGCAGCGTTTCGAACGAGGAACGGGCTTCCGGCGGCGGCTGCAGGAACACCGAGCGCGCATAGCGTACGGCCTCACTGCGGGCGATGTCCTCGACGGCGGCGCGTGTGAGTGCCGATTCCGGGCAACCGGTTACGCTGCCGAGGTCGGTCAGCATCTGCGCGGCATGATAGATTTGATCCATTTGTCGCACCGTGCCGAAGGAGCCGCTGGTGGTGAACTCGGTCTCGACGCCGGACAGATAGTCGGTCAGGTATTCGCGCGCGAACTTCACCATCTCGCACTGCACGCCGGCGGCACGTTCGCGAATGTGGCGGCCGTAGAATGAGGCGCCGACGAAGTATTTCTGGTCGGGCGTCGGTTCGAACCGCTCGACGAAGAGCGACTGGATAACGGTATCGTATTCACCGCACGCATAGGTGCGTTCAAGGCATGCGGGGTCGGTCTGCAGGTCGCACTGCGATAGCGCGGGGCCGCAGATTTGCTGGGCTGCAGCGGGGTCAATTCCTTCGCCGTGCACAAGAAACGCCGCAACGATGATCGCTCGATTGAAGATGTACCTCTTCAACGCAACGACCAAAGGAAAATGCACAAAAGCCTCCCTCACCGTCGAAACGGCGGCCTCATTGCTCTTTACTGGCAATATGCTAGCAGGCTACTTCTGGTATTTGTTCGCTACAGCGGAAATTGGCCGCCGAAGGCGTGGCCAATTCAAATTCAGCTTCGCTTTAAAATGCACTGCTAAAGTAAGATAGAACGGTTTGTCTGTCGATACACGTGGCTTTTTGCATTCCGTTACGGAAATGCGTGCCTAAGTGTTGATGCAGTTAACGCATCGTAAAGAGTTGTCTTTTCCGCTCTCTTGGCCCCGTCCAAGCATCGTGCGGCGCCCACGGTTCGAATGCGGGAGGTCACGATCTGGCCTTGGGCCCTAACCTCAACCAATCTGCGCGGGCTGCCAGGCAGCTAGTCCAAGCCTGTGGCGGGCGCCCCAAAAACGCACCATACGCCTGCCTTCTTGGACGCTTCAAGCGGACGCACCAGAGTGGTGGGGGCACTGAAGGCAACGACCGCAAAGGACCCTGCCAGGCCCGGCCATTCAGTGCGGGTCCAGTATTCGGTTTCGCTACGTGCGAGCGGCGGCAGCTTGTATTGCGCGAACGCCTCGCGCTGACTTGGCCAGTCTGCCGAATCGAGGCTCGTCAGTTCCGCCATCGTCGGAAGCTCCCAGCCCATGTCGCCGTGCGGCCCGCCTTGCCCGAGCGTGGCGCAGTACCCCATCGCATCGCTCAGCGTTGCGGGTTGATCAAGCCTGTCTAGCCGGGCAACGAGGCAAGTGCGTTGGTCGACGAAAGCTTTGCCGTCATGTTCAGCGAGCAACCAGAAATTTTGATCACTCAGCGGCTGGCGGGCTTGCTTGTGCACGATACCGCAAGGTGCAGCTTGGGATTGTGACGCTGATAAGGTTGCAAAAAAGGCAAGCCCTATGCTGAAAGTCGCAAGAGTGGCGATCCGATGCATGCCTTCCTCCTCCTTGGCCGCGCGTTCGACATGGCAATCGGAAGCGTACTTGAACCGGCGAACAATTGAAAGTTCCTACACTTCCCTGGTTGCCTTGTAGATGATCGAGGGCCTTGGTCCGACGAAGTGTGTGCGTGCAGCAATCCTCGAGCCGAACACCGAACGATCAATTCTGGTCTGGAAGTAATCCTCGGCCGTTTCTGCGCCGTCGAGCCAGAGAACAAGCTCGACCGCACGCGTCCGTATCTTCGGACCGATGACCAAGCTTTCGATGTTGGTCTTCACAATGGTCACATCCGCGCAACATGCGATGGCGAGATTCAACAAAGCTTGATGACGCGAGCGACCATCTCGATCGGGAAGCGAGCATGAGGGTTGAGATCAAGCTGGGCCAGTCTGCGATGCGGTAGCGGGAAATGGCTTTCCAACGCAGAGGGCGCGTGTCTCAAGTCTACAGGGGTAAGGTTGACATAGTTGAACGACAACGGTGGCCACGCCCTATGTGAACGAAGACATCCTCACCCACTGGCTACCGGTTACGTCGTGTGGACACTTGTCTGATCGATAGGACGATGCGCAGGCGTCAAAGCGGCAACAGCGCGTCGGGCTTCACATCACCGATCGATGCGAAACTATGCGTTTCCCTGACACCAGGAAGCAGCAGAATGACCGCTGCAGGCCAGACCCCGCGGGTGCTTACCAACTTGGAAGCGTGGACCCGCCGAAGATTGCGTAGGTATCTTTGGCGGCAATGGGGAACGGCCACAACCGCTACAAGGAGTTGCGCCGTCGTGGCGTGCCAAAGCTCCGGGCCGCGGTTGCTGCCGGTTCACCGACGGGATTCTGGCGCATGTCAGGACACCCGGCAGTCCAACAGGCCCTGCCCAACCAACACTTCGAGTCGCTCGGTCTCCCCCGTCTCTATGTCTCTGTCCAAGCTTAATCCGGTCGAACCGCCGTGATACGTGATCCGTATGCCGGGTGGTGTGGGAGAGGCGGCGCCGCGAGGGGTTCCTATCCCGATCTCCGGCCTCGTGCGGCAGGCAGGATCGGCGAAGACGAAGCGTCCCGGCCCCTCGGCCATTAGGACCCTTGGGTACAGGCCATCTGCCTCATATAGTCGGCTTCGATGACTTTCTGGTTGGCCGCCTGCCCGTTGGCGAACAACTGGTGATCGGATGCCATTTGCCGCTCGGGCTTGGAAAGTTGACGTTCTCCCGCGCAATCCCATCCAATTGCCGGGCGCGTAGGTAACGCGGATACTTCGCCAGGTCCCGAAATCACATGACACGCAGCCGCCGTCTCTGTCCGATCCTTGGACTTAAACATATCAGTAGAAAATAGCTGTAACCATCTTTCATCTTGCCGCGTATGATCCGATCATCTGCCGTGCAAGTTTGAGGACATGCAATGAACAAGGCCGCTGCTCTCGTCGTGCTTTCCCTGGTTACCATGCTGCCCGCCATGGCAGCCGCCCAGTCCTACGTGCCGGAGCTTGGGCCATCGCCGCCGCAGGATGCTGTGCAGCTGTATCCCGGCGGTATCGAGAAGGCGCTGGCCGCGCTGCCGGACATCGTCAAGAAAGTCAAGGAAGCATCCGACGTTCCCGGCTTCGCCGTGGCGGTGGTGCATGGCGGCAAAATGATCTTTGACGAGGGCTATGGCCTTCGCGACAACCGGGACGACACTTCTAAGGTCAGCAGCACCACCATTTTCCAGGTCGCCTCGGTGTCGAAGTCGATCTCGGCCACGGTGGCCGCGATCGCCATGACGAAGGACCGCAGCTTCGACTGGGATACCCCGGTCGGCAAGGTCTGGGACGGCTTTCGCCTCAATCTCGACTATGTCTCGGGCAACGCCACCATCGGCGATTTCTTCGCCCATCGCTCGGGCCTGCCGATGGCGGCGGGCGACGAACTCGAGGATCTCGGCTTCCAGCGCAAGCAGATCGTCGGGAGCCTGTGGATGGTGCCGCTCGATCCCTTCCGCATCTCCTATCACTACGCCAATTTTGGCACGACGATCGGCGCCGAGGCAGTGGCCCACGCCGAGAAACAGCCTTGGGAGCCGCTGGCCGAGAGCCTGTTGTTCGATCCGCTCGGCATGCGCTCGAGCAGCTATCGGCACGAGGACTTCATTGCCGCCGGCAAGAACCGCGCCCTGCTGCATGCGCGCGTGGCGGAGAATGTGTTCGAGCCGCTCTATGACCGCGACCCCGACCAGCAGGCGCCGGCGGGCGGCGTCTCCTCCAGCGCCCAGGATCTTGCCAAGTGGATGATCCTGCTGCTTGGCGACGGCACCTATAGCGGCCAGCCCATGATCGACCCGAAGATCCTGCAGCCCGCCATCACACCGCAGAGCGTGACCTACCGCGGCGAGACGCCCGATACGCGGGCCAGCTCCTATGGCTATGGCTTCAATGTGGCGGTGAACGCCAATGGGCGCACCACCATGGGCCATTCCGGCGCCTTCCTGCTCGGCGCCGGCACCACCTTCCAGATCTTGCCCTCGGCCGATGTGGGCATCGTCGTGCTCACCAACGGCTCCCCCGTCGGCGCCGCCGAGGCGGTCGCCGCCAGCTTCATGGACATCGTGCAATATGGCCAGGTCACCCGCGACTGGTATCCCTACATCAAGCCGCGGTTCATGGGCTACTACAAGCCGGTGGGCGACCTCGCCGGCAAGGTCAAGCCGACGAACCCCGCCAAGGCGGGCAGTCCATCCTTCTACGAGGGCCAATATACGAGCAGCTATTTCGACACCGCCACCGTGCGGGCCGATGGCGACAAGCTGATGCTCGAACTCGGCCCCAAGCCCATGCAGTTCACGCTCGAGCACTGGGACGGCGACACCTACGCCCTCACGCCCCGCGGAGAAAACGCGCCGACCGGCTCGCTGTCATCGGTGAAGTTCGTCGGTTCCTCCGGCGGCATTCGCGCGCGGGTGATGACGGTGGACTATCTCAATGAGAACGGGTTGGGGCATTTTCAGAGGTAGGGGTGGGGCGTCGGGTGCTCCATACACCCTATGCCGTCGAAAAGGCGAACCGGCCGTCTGCAAGGTGATGCCTGAGATGGCGGATTTGTGACGGTTCGCTTCCGGGCGTGGAAATCAGGAAGCCGGCATTTGCTCGCGAGCTTCCGACAAGCTACGTCGGCTTTGGCCAGCCGCTGATCCGAAGCAACCGACGGCTCCCGGCCCACAAACGCGACACTTGGGGGTTGGCTCGGCGAGAACAGCTCTTGGCGCAAGCACGACAACGCTGAATGTCGTTTCGGCTCCTCGTAAGAAGGGCGACTTACAAAGTGGCCAGGTCCGCGTCGTGCGATACGGACTGAGGTACAACTGTGATACAAATCGCTATGGAATTCTAGAAAAAATCCTTTCAAATCAACTTGCGAGGCGGTGCGGCGTTGCATCTCGACAGACATTTTGGCGTCCGACAGCGCGAAGAGGACGCTGAAATATGGCTTTATATATTTTGGTGGCGATCAGGTTTGTTGTATCGGGAAGTTTCGTACATTGAGGCGCGTTAGCAGTAAGCCGAGGGCTTGAGAATACTGCTGATCTTACTGGGTCAACTGACTTCCTAAAAGCAGAACTTTGAGCTGGGGCTCATGGCCCCGCTAGGCGCAACGGGCAGAGATCGCATCGCAGGTAAACTGCGTTCTGCAGTCTTGCGCTAAGGTATGCTTTTTCGCGGCTTGCGCGCCCGCAGCAGGGCGGCGGGGGCCGGCGTGCGCCAAACGACCTGATATGCCTCTACGACATTGTTCGCGGTTACGCTGAGGCCGGGAAGCGCGATCCAGGGCGGCGGCTGGCGCCCGAGAAGCCCGAGAATAGTGGCAATTCCGGCGGCAACACCCTGGTCGTAAGGCAGTTGCGCTGCAATGCCCTTGATCAAGCCGCCACTGGCAAGGTCGGCCGCGACATCGTTGCCGAGGTCGACGGTGGTGATCGGGATCGCCATTCCGGCATCATGGATCGCGGCGACGGCGCCGGTCGCCGGCACGTCCCAGACAGCGAACAGGCCGGCAAGATCGGGATTGGCTTGCAGCAGACCTGCGGTTGCAGCCTTCGCGTGAGAGACATCGGCAAACTTGCCGCGCACCAGCGAAAGGTCAGGCCGGTGGGCTGCCATCCATTTGCGGAAGGCGATCTCGCGCTCGTGGGTCGCGAAAAAATCAACGCCATAGGCCAGCACGCCGACCTTGCCGCCTTGGGTTACGTGCGGCGCCAGCAATTCCGCGCCGATCTGGCCCAGGCCGAAATTGTCGGCCGAGATGACGCTGACATAGTCCTTGCCGGGCAGCATGCCGGTGGGAGCATTGTCGAGTAGCAGAAGCTTCTTTCCCGCCGCCGATATGGCACGATGGTCATCGGCGGCCCGGCTGCTGCCGATCGGAATGGAAACCACCGCATCCACGGCTTCGCCGGCAAGCCGCTTCAATTCGGAAATCTGCCTGTCGATATCGAAGGCGCAGTCGATGACCTCGACCACCGCCGCGCCATAGCGGCCAAGCGTGGTGACGATCCCGGCCAGTTCCTCCTTGGCCCAGTCGCTCATCGTGGTGTGGAGAACGACGGCGACCGAAAAGTGCCGGCCGCGGGCAGCATCGGCATCCGCATCCGACAGGCCGACCTGGTCGGCCGGAACCGCTCGTTCGCCATGCGGCCCCAGGCCGGTGATTGCCATTGCTCAATCCTCCTGAGGCGCTCGCAGCGCTCGATCGATTCTGCGGATATTATGCAAGCGTCCCACCCGGTGGCCGGGGTTTGGCCGGCCTGGCGCTGGTGTCGAGTGCTGCCCGTGAGAGAAAATCCTTGAATTCGGGATGCTCACGTGGCGAGCCCAGCGTAATCCATCCCTGCAGGAATCTCGTATCGAACAGCGCTTCGGCCACGACCTGCGCGGCGCCGACCAGTCCGGCCGAACCGCCCATCTGCGAGCGCACGATGCGCAGGTCGCGCGTGACCACCGGATGCGACTGGCGATAGACCGCCTCGCGCACGGCCGCCAGCAGGATATCCCCAGTCTGGGCGACGCTGCCACCGAGCACTATCAGCGCGGGGTTGAGCAGATTGGCCATCGGCGCCAGCACCTCGCCAACCGCCCGGCCGCTGCGCCCGAGCAGGTCGATGCAAAAAGCGTCGCCTAACTGGGCGCCATGGCCGGCATCGGTGACGGTGACCTCGCCAGCACGCGCCAGTACCTCGGTCAGGTAGGGACTGCGGCCGCTTTCGGCTGCTTGGCGGGCCTCGCGGCCCAGCGCCTCGCTACCGGCGACAGCCTCGAGGTTTCCACCGTCGATGAAAGTGTAGCCGATCATGCCGGCAGCGCCTTGGGCACCGCGGTGCAGCGCGCCTTCCGAAACAACACCGGCACTGATCGACCGTCCGAGCTTGACGAAGATCATATCGGTCAGACCGATGCCGCTGCCCGATTTCAGCTCGCCCATTGTCATCGTCTGGACGCCGCTTCGCACCCAGACCGGTGCGCCAACAAGCGTGGCCAACTGCTCGACAAAAGGAAATCCATCCCAGTTCTGGAAGGCGCTCAGCGCCGGGGCAAAGAGGCGCTGACCGTCAGGCTTCTCGACCGGACCAGGCACGGCCAGCCCAATACCCCAGATGCCGCCCTCGCTACCGTGTTCCTCCAGCATCCAGGCAAACAGCGTCGCCAGCCGTTGGACCACCGGCGCGGGTCCCGCCGCCAGCTCCACGGCCTCGTGATGCTCCGCCAGCAGACGGCCGGAAAGATCGGAAATGCCGACCGCCAGCGAGGAATGATCGAGTACGGCGGCAAGGATCATGCCCATGCGCGGCCGGAAGCGAACATGGCGCGGCGCCCGTCCGCCGATCGCCGGCCCGAGTTCGCCTTCCTCGATCAACCCGATACGAAGCAGAGTTGCTAGGCGATCGGTGACGACGGCGCGTCCAAGCTCGGACTGGTTCTCCAGCTCCTGGCGGGTCGTCGCCACTCCGTTCCGCACGAGGTTGAGCAGCGAGGCCAGACTGCCATGCGCGGATTCGCTGGCGCGAGGCCGGCCGGCGGTACGACGCGGCTGGGCGGTCTCTCCGTCTGCGGTGCTGCGCTCGTCCATATCCTTGCCGCGTCTCGTTCCCTGATCCGGCGCATCACGTCTTCCATCGCGCGAGAAAGGGATCGCTTTAATGGTTGTCGTCAGGCCATTTGGCATGGGTAACGTGACCTCATTTACGGATCAAGTGGCAACTTTTGTCGTTTATCAGCAAAAGATTGCCAACTTTTGCATTTTAAATGTTGACGTATCGTGTAAGCCGCGCATAAGTTCGGCCGAGGTTCGGAGGAGAGCCTACGCCCCGACGCCAAGGACAGGGATTGCCGCACGGGCAGTCACGGCATCTCTTCAAGCCGATAATGCCGGGATCCACACGCAGCGTGGTTGCCAATCGGCTATGCTTGGAGGAGACGACATGCAGGTGAAGCTGGCCTATCATGCCAATTGCTGGGGCGCGCTCGGTGGCAATGCCGTCGGTGTCACCTCGATCACCCAGCTAACCTATCGCACCTTTGGCGACATGGAGCAGGCGATCGGCGAGATCGGCGCGGCTGGATATATTGGCACCGAACTCTTCGATGGCAATCTTCTGGACTACGAAGGCCGCTATGGTGTGCTGCGCAGTGCACTGAAGCAGTCCGGTGTCGCGCTTGTTGCCGCTTATTCCGGCGCCAACTTCGTCTTTGAAGATATCCTTGGCGAGGAATTGGCGCGCATCGAACGTGCGGCGGGTGCAGCGGCCGAACTCGGCGCTGAACATCTGGTCGTCGGCGGCGGCGCCAAGCGCGCCAACGGCCGCCAGCCCGACGATTTCAAGCGCCTCGGCGCTGCACTCGACATGGTCATCGACATCGCGGCCAAAGCGGGCCTGCGTGCGCACTACCATCCGCATCTGTCGACCATCGTCGAAGGTCCCGACGAGGTCCGCGAGGTCTTTGGGCACACCGCAATCGATTTCTGCCCCGACACGGCGCATCTGGCTGCCGCAGGCGGCGATCCGGCCGCGCAGATCCGCGAATTCAGGAACCGCATCAGCTACGTGCATCTCAAGGGCTGGCAGCGCGAGCCCTTTGCCTTCACGCCGCTCGATCGTGGAGATCTCGACATGGCGCCCATCGTCAAAGCGCTCAAGGACACCGGATATTCCGGCTGGATCGCTACCGAACTCGACGCCTGGCCCGACCCCAGGCAAGGGGCGGAACTGAGCATGAGCTATCTGAAGAAGGCCATAGGGCCGAGTTGAACCGACGGGCATAGCGCGCCTGTCACAGGGAGGAGACCTAAATGACACGTTTCAAGACAATAGCCGGAGCTTTCACAGGCGCACTGCTGGCCACTGGCCTCTACACCGCAGCCCCCGCCTTCGCCGACCCGGATTCGGCGCTGGCTGAATTGCAGAAGACGGTGCTCTCCAAGGGCCCGAACGGCGAAACCCCGGCGTCGGCGGCATCCGTCAAACTGACGGACGAAGAACTGGCAAAGATCAAGGACATGAAGGCGACGGCGGCGATCGTCATGCACTATGGGGGCAATGACTGGTCGCGCGCGCAGATCGCCGGGCTCAAGGACCAGTTCGGCAAGATGGGCATCGAGGTGATCGCCACCACCGATTCCGGCTTCAAACCGGAAAAGCAGGTCGCCGACCTCGAAACGGTGATGGCGCAGAACCCCAAGATTATCGTTTCAATCCCGACCGATCCGTCGGCAACCGCCTCCGCCTACAAGGCTGTCGCCGACAAGGGCGTGAAACTGGTGTTCATGGACAATGTGCCGACCGGCTTTGTCGCCGGCAAGGACTACGTCTCCATCGTATCCGCCGACAATTACGGCAATGGTGTCGCGGCGGCGCATCTGATGGCCAAGGCGCTGGGCGGCAAGGGCGACATTGGCCTCGTCTTCCACGCCGCCGACTTCTTCGTCACCAAGCAGCGCTATGACGGCTTCAAGAAGACGATCGCCGACAACTATCCCGACATCAAGATCGTCGCCGAACAAGGCATTGGCGGGCCGGACTTCACCGGCGACGCCGACAAGGCGGCCTCGGCGATCCTCACCTCTCACCCGACCATCAACGGCATCTGGGCGGTGTGGGACGTGCCGGCCGAAGGCGTCATCTCGGCGGCGCGCACCGCCGGTCGCGACGACCTCGTCATCACCACTTGCGACCTTGGTGAGAACGTCGCCATCAACATGGCGAACGGCGGCTTCGTCAAGGGCCTGGGCGCCCAGCGTCCGTTCGACCAGGGCGTCACTGAAGCCCTGCTCGCCGGCTACGGCCTGCTCGGTAAGGCGGCTCCGGCCTTCGTCGCCCTGCCGGCGCTCCCGGTCACCAAGGACACGCTGCTCGAGGGCTGGAAGGCCGTCTACCACGCCGAGGCGACCGACAAGATCAAGGGCAGCATGTAGCGCACCCTACGGCCGGCGCACTCCCTGCCGGCCGCTCCACTTCAGTTCCACAGGAGACTATCATGACCCGGACGCTCAACGTGGCGATGATCGGCGGCGGCTTCATGGGCAAGGCCCATGCGCTTGCCTATGCGGCGATGCCGATGTTCTTCTGGCCGGCGCCCGCCATTCCCGTGCGCAAGGTGGTGGTTGACGTCACCGACGCGCTGGCCGACGAAGGGCGTCGCCGCTACGGTTTCGAGGAATCGTCTTCAGACTGGCGGGCGGTGGTGAAGCGGCCCGATATCGACGTCGTCGACATCGTCACGCCGAACGACAGCCATGCGGCGATCGCGATCGCGGCGGCGGAAGCCGGCAAGCATATTATCTGCGAAAAGCCGCTGGCGCGCGGCGGCGACGAGGCAAAGACCATGCTCGACGCGGTGAAGAAGGCCGGCGTCATCCACATGGTCGCCTTCAACTACCGGCGCACACCGGCCGTGGCGCTCGCCCGCCAGTACATAGAGGAGGGGCGGATCGGCAAGATCCTGAACTTCCGCGGCACATATCTGCAGGACTGGTCAGCCGATCCGGATTCGCCTCTGTCTTGGCGCTTCCAGAAGAAGATCGCCGGCTCGGGCTCTATCGGCGATATCGGCACCCACGTCGTCGATCTTGCCCGCTACCTGGTTGGCGAGATCGCCGAGGTCAGCGCGCTGGTGCGCACCTACAACAAGACGCGGCCGATCCAGCGCGGCAATCTCGACAGGCTGGGGGCAGCCGAGAAGAACACCGGCGCCGCGTGGGCCGAGGTCGATGTCGACGACGAGGTGGTGACACTGCTGAAATTCGCCGACGGCGCGATCGGCTCGCTCGAGGCCACCCGAAACGCCTATGGCCGCAACAATTTCATCACCTTCGAGATCCACGGCACCAAGGGCTCGATTGCTTTCAACTACGAACGGCGCGACGAATTGCAGGTGATGTTTGCCGATGATCCTGCCGATGCGCGCGGCTTCAGGACTGTCTATTCCGGTCCGGCGCACCCTTATGGGGCAGGCCTGTGGCCAATCCCGGCGCTCGGCATTGGCTATTCCGAAACCAAGATCGTCGAGTGTTTCGATTTCTTCTCGGCCATCGCCTCGGGCAAGCAGCCTTCACCCAATTTCGAGGATGGCTATAAGACCGAGCGCGTCGCCGACGCGCTGATCGAATCCGGTGAATCCGGGCTGTGGACCACAGTGCGGTCATGAATAGTGCGGCGCCTGTTCATGCGGTGGAAATGAAGGGCGTCACCAAATCTTTCGGCGGCGTCAAGGCGCTGGTCGACGTCGACCTGCAGGTAGAGAAGGGCGAAATCCACGCGCTGCTGGGCGGAAATGGTGCCGGCAAGTCGACTATTCTGAAAGTGCTGAACGGCGTGCATGTGCCGGACACCGGCACCATTCTGGTTGACGGCAAGCCATTGACAGAGATCTCGCCCGAGGCCTCGCGCCGGGCGGGTATCGCGATGATTTTTCAGGAAATGAGCCTGATACCGACGCTGACGGTGGCACAGAACGTGTTTCTTACCCGCGAAGCCAAGGGCCCATTCGGCCTGATCGATGACCGCACCGCCGAGAAGCGCGCCGGGGACCTGTTCGACATGCTCAAGGTTGAGGTCGATCCAAAGGCGATGGTCGGCAATCTGGGCGCCGGCCAGCGGCAACTGACCGAGATCGTCAAGGCGATCTCGCAGAACGCCAAGGTGCTGGTGCTCGACGAGCCGTCGACGGCGCTCGCGGTATCCGATGTCGAGCGGCTGTTTGCCTTCCTGCGCAAGCTGAGATCGGAAGGTGTCGCCATCATCTATGTCTCGCATCGTATGGACGAGATCGCCCGCATCGCCGACCGCGCCACCATCCTGCGCGATGGCCGCCACGTCATCACGGCACCGCTGTCGGAATTACCGATCGAAGCGATGATCGAGCACATCGTCGGCAAACGCTCGCGTGGCCTGTCGGATGTGGTGCGCGGTGAATCGAGTATCGGCAAGCCACTGCTTGAGCTCGAGAATGTTTCGGGAGCGCTGAAGCCCAGGAATGCCAGCATCGTCGTCCACAGTGGCGAGGTTGTCGGCCTTGCCGGCCTGCTCGGCTCCGGTCGTTCGGCGATCGCGCGCGTCATCGCCGGCATCGACCCGATCATCGAAGGCGAGATCCGCATCGCCGGCAAGCCGGTGGTGATCACGAGGCCAAGTGATGCTATCGAGGCCGGCGTGGCGCTGGTGCCGGAGGATCGGCTGCGCCAAGGCGTCATCGCCGACCATTCGGTCGCCTCCAACATGACGCTCGCCGTGCTCGACCGGTTGAGCAGCAACACGTTCGTGTCGAACAAAAAGGTGCGCGACGTGACCGACGATCAGGTCGCAAAACTGCGGGTCAAGACCGCGTCGCGCGACAGCGCGGTGCGTACGCTTTCGGGCGGTAACCAGCAGAAGGTCGTCATTGGCAAATGGCTTTCGACCGAGCCGGAAATCCTTGTCCTCGACGAGCCGACTTCCGGCATCGATATCGGCTCGAAGTCGGAAATAATCATGCTGGTTCGCGAGCTCGCCAAGGCCGGCAAGGCAATCGTCATGATCTCCTCCGAGCTGTCCGAGATGCTGTCCGCCTGCGACCGCATCCTCGTTATCTCGGATGGGCGTGTCATGGACGATATCAGCCGTGCCGATCTCGACGATCCGTCGGCGCCAAAAGACGATCCGGTCGCGCAGTTGCAGGCCGCCGAGCGCAAGCTGCAGATCGTCATCCAGAACGCTCTGACCAAAAGCCAGGGAGGGACACATGTCCACTAGTGCCAGCGCATCCGCACCCTCGCTCACGGCGAGGCTCGGCCTCACCAATTGGCGGCAGAACATCATCTATATCGGCTTCGTGATCATCTTCATCATTTTCGCGACCACGCTGTTCGACAAGGGCTTTCTCAATCCCAACAATCTGCTCAACATCGTGCGCCAGACGGCGATGATCGCGGTTATGGCGACGGCCATGACCTACGTGCTTTCGGCCGGCGAGATCGACCTTTCCGTTGGCGCCGTGGCCGGGCTGGCCTCCGTGACGACAGCGATGGCGATTGACGCTGGAGGACCGCTCACCGGTGTGTTGGCGGGGCTCGCCACCGGCGCCCTCGTCGGAACCTTCAACGGCCTTTTGACAACGCGGATCGGCATACCGTCGTTCCTCACCACGCTGGCCACGATGGGCATCGCCACGGGCACAGCCATGTGGATCAGCGATACGGCTGCGGTACCGATCATCTCGAAGAGCTATTCCTGGATTTTTGGCGGCGGCAATGTCGGACCGGTGCCGGTGCTGCTGATCTGGATGCTCGTGCTGGGCGCTGTCGGCCATGTCGTGCTGAGGCGAACGAGCTTCGGCCGGCGCGTGCTGGCCACCGGTGGCGGCGAGATCGCGGCGCGCTATTCCGGCATCGACACCAAGTCGATCAAATTCCGCGTCCTCATCATCTCGGCCATGGCGGCGGCGCTGGCCGGCATGCTCTATGCAGGGCGGCTGCAATCCGGACGCTTCCAGCTCGGCCAAGGCGACGAGTTGTCGGTCATCGCCGGGGCGGTCCTTGGCGGCACCAGCCTGTTCGGCGGTTCCGGCACGGTGATCGGCACGATTGTCGGCGCGCTGATGATCGGTCTCATCAACAATGGCCTGATCCTCATGGGGCTGGAGTTCAGCCAACAACTGATCGCACGCGGCGCTATCATCATTCTTGCCGTCGCCCTTAGCCAAGGAAGAAAATGAGATGATGGTCCCTTACACGGTCATCGGCACCGTCGTCGCCAAACCCGAAACCCGCGAGGAACTGCAAAAAATCCTGTCGAGTTTCGTCGAGCCGACGCGGGTCGAGGACGGGTGCATCAACTACGACCTCCATGTCGACCCGGTCGACCCATGCGTGTTCATGTTCTACGAGAACTGGCGCTCGAAGGACGACCTCAACCGGCATCTGGCGATGCCGCATCTGAAGCCGCTGTTCGGGCGCCTCGATGATCTCGTCGCACGGCCGGTCGATGTCCGTCGCTTCGTCATGCTGAGTCATATTGCAAAGCAAACCCATGACTGATCGCTTTGCCCGATCCGCTATGGCATGATCGGCGGCGGACAAGGCGCCTTTGTCGGCGCGGTGCACGGTATCCCGGCGCGTATGGACAACGAGTTCGTGCTGGTCGCCGGCGCTCTGTCATCGAATCCGAAGCGCGCCAAGGCCTCGGCGGCCGAGCTTGGGCTGGATCCGACACGCAGCTACGGCTCCTGTGCCAACATGGCCAAAGGCGGAGGCCAAGCGGCAGGACGGCATTGAGGTGGTGGCCATCGTCACGCCGAACAATGTGCACGTGCCGGCTGCCAAGGCTTTTCTCGGGGCCGGCATCCACGTCATCTGCGACAAGCCACTGGCGACGACGCTGGCCGAGGCAAAGAGGCTGGCGGCGCTGGTCGAAAAGGCCGGCAAGGTGTTCATAACTACACGCGAGATAGTGGGCCAAGGGACAGCTCGGCGATATCCGCATCGTGCAGTCGGAATATCCGCAGGACTGGCTGACCGAAGACCTGGCCGCCACCGGCCAGAAGCAGGCTGCGTGGCGCTCTGACCCGAAGCAGGCGGGTGCCGGCGGTGCGCTGGGCGATATCGGCACGCATGCCTATAACCTTGCCCGTTTCGTCTCCGGGCTGGAGCTCGATTCGTTGTCGGCCGATCTCGATGCCTTCGTGCCGGGGAGGCTGCTCGACGACAACATCAATGTGCTGCTGCGCTTCAAGCCGGTCGGCGGGTCGCATCCGGCCAAGGGAATGATCTGGGCAAGCCAGGTGGCCCGGCCAAGCGGCTTCACCACCAAGCTCCACGCCCGCTGCGACGGACATGGTCGGCCGCTCGGCTGTGTAGGTGTCGAGGGCCGAAAACAAACTGAGATACTCCACCCCGTCGTTTATGGGTTCACGGCCAAATCGCCGGGTTCGTTTGCCCAGCGTTCACGAAGGAGACGCGCTAGCCCGACGAATCCCCATTATCCACTTCACGATCCCTACGTTCCCACCCGCTCACCGCTTGGCGCTGTCGCTGTCCGCTTCGGCCCGCGCAAGGAACTGCTCGGTCGTGGAGGGAAGACGGGATTTCAGCCAATCCGCCATCGCGACTTCCTCTCGCAGATTCTCTTCGCAAGCCCGAAGAACCTCGGTTTCGCCGAGCGATCGAGCAGCGGCAATCAGGATCGTGTAGGAGGCGATTTCCATGTGCTCGAACGTGTAGCTCGCGAGCGATCCTTTCATCACCTCGTCTCCGGCGAAGACACCGCTCAGCGATTGCGCCATCGCCGTCAGTTTACCGCCAGCATCCTTCATCATGGATGAGCCCTCGTCCATCCGATCGAGACAAGTCTTCAGCCGAGCAGCCTGCTGTTTGGTTTCGTCGAGGTGCTGTCGGATTCGGTCGCTCAGTTCGGGATAATTCTCAATACGGCTCAACTGCCCGTTCAACATCGTTTCAGCCTGCTCCTCCATGGCATGAGCATCTCTAAGCCATTGGACAAACCATTCGCGCGTTTCTGACATTTCGAATCTCCTTTGCGATGTAAGGAAAAACTTTCAGAAGAAGACATTGTTCCGGAAAACAGCCCTGATAGTCCCAGAGGATCAGTGTCGTGGCGGGTCTCAATTCACCTTGCGAAAATCCCGCAGCGATGCGTGGGGAAGGCCAAGACCGCGAAAGATCGGCGCAAGGAAAACGGCCCGATCGCGACCGCTGGCGCTCCGCATTGAGCCTCGTGCCTCACCGCACCACCATAGTCACAAGGAACGCGACGGCCTCTCCGCTCGTTGATTGCTTTTCGACTCGAGCCGCCGTCATGCCCTCCACATCGATACGCAAAACGGAATACGATCCTCACAGAAGAATCCTCTCGGTCTGGTTCGTGGCCAGCGGCAAACGCTACGAGTTTGAGGAAGTGCCGCCGGAAACCTTTGCCGCGTTCCGGGCGGCGTTCGCCAAGGGCCGCTATTTCAACGACCATATCCGCAACAATTTCCGCTACCATCTGGTTGCGAGCGATAGCGACCCGGGATGACCTGACCTGCCGGTGGCTCAATCGTCCTGTCGCTCCAACCGGCGGTTGACGGATGCGTTGCCGCTGTTGCTCTAGGTTCGCTTTCGGTCCGCGCGCACTCGCAAAGCCCATCTGCCTGGTGCAAAGGCGCTTGATCGGTCCCGCCGCCCTGGCAGTGTGCGGCCGGTTTTTTTGCGCCCCAGATGGAACACCGGGGCGCGGGTAAGGTTCGGCGCACGCAGTACATCCTGTCTCAAAGGGAAAATTCCATCGCACGAAGTTGGAGTGGTATTGAGGTCACCCATTTTCTCCGAATCCAACGTCGCTGGCGCGCTGAAGGGTTCAAGGTCGATCTGCCGCCGGAGCTCAACTGCTGGACTATTGCTCGACCGGAAGCGCCTTGTGCTGCGGCTCAGCGTGGTGGAACACCTGTCCAAGATCGCGCGCGTCGAACGTTTGGCCGCAGACTGGGCAGCGCACAAAGTGCTTCGACTCGTCCTCTACCGGCCCGTCATGCGGCCTGCCCTCATAGCCTGTCGCGATGTTGTCGGTTCTAATCCGGGGCATCGGCAAATGCCTTTCGTCGTTTTGGCGGCCGATAGTTCTCATCAACCGGACCTTCTCACGGTCGACCGTGACCAATGGCCCGAGGTCGATCGTCACGGTGTCCTCGTCGATGCGCGTGACCTCGCCTCTTAGCTCGATTTGCTGGCCTCGGTTCACCTTGGTGTGATCGATGATGGAATGTGGAAAGTCGTAACGTGGGATCGAGACGCTTACGCGGTCCTCTGTTACCCGCCTCAGAACCGTGGCTGTAATGGCCACCTGGTCAGCAACGCCTATTCCGCGAGCCATGAATTGAGTCTGGAGCGGACTGGGCGATGTTCAAGGTGTTTCTAACATACGGCACCGCAATTTGGCTCTGGCCGACTCTCGGTTGCCCGCCTCCAATTCTCCTCAGAAAGATCCCGACCGCTATCTTTTGCCGGCTGCGCCGTCGGCTCGTTGTGGGCGTATTTTTCTGGATTATCTCCGCAGAGGCCGCGGCAACACAGCTGTCGGCGTTTACTCGCCTCGAGCTCGTTCAGGCTTTCCGATAGCCGCTCCAATCTAAGCAGCTCGAAAAGGGAATTTTGCCAGACGCGTTTACGTTGGAGAGGCATGTCGGCCGGCGGAGATGGCCTGGTCCACGCGCAAACACCGATAGCAATTGCGAGATGTTAGTCCCATGCGCGATGGCTTTAACGCCGGCGTCACTGCGACCACGGCAAGTGGCCGGCGTCATTGGGGGCAGTTGGGGTAAATGCCAAGTAGACGCCGGCCCAGCGGGTTGGGGTCCGCCACGGGAAATAATAGTGGGCTTGGAGATTCAGGTAATTCCGTGATCACGGAAGACGAGCCTTTGCGGTCCCTCCGTTTCACTCTTCGTCTATCGAGCGCACGCGGCAGGAAAGCGTTCTGTCCAACCGCTGCCGCAGCACGATGCCAAAAGGCCCTTGGCCGTTCTCATTTCGGGTTGCCTGTGCCAGCGCCTCGACCGAGTTCATGTGAACGCGGTCGATCCTATAGAGCCGGTTGTCGTCGTCTGCCGGGACTACCGGTCCTGCCAGCGCTCTTGCAAACCCCTTTTGACGAACCTGAGTAGACTGCCAATACGACAGATAGCAAATAGAGCGCGAGCACGCCGAGAAGACTTAACCAATAAGACTTCCATGTTGTCTCCACTGCCTGGAATCGCAGTGGACCAGACGGTGCTTGCGAGTGATGCTCGCAAGGGCGCGGACGGTCAGGCCGCCGCACCGGGGAAAAGGCCCTGGAACCGCCGCAGGTACAGCGGCCAGCCTTGATCGCTATCAACCCCCACGCGCACGCCCTCCCAGCCTTCGCCATGGCGCTCGAGGTTCCGGTGCTCGATCTCAACCCGGGTTCGGTTCTGCGTCTCAGCCGTGAACCTGACTTCCCATTCGCTGGTTTTGTTCAGATCGCTCTCAATCTGCCACCGAGGGCTGATGTCCCAGCTCAGAATCAGCCGGCTGGGGGGATTGTAAGCCAACACACGAGCCCGGCGGCATTCGCTGCCGTCCACGCCACGATCGTAAACGTGGCCCCCGACCCAGGGTTCGAAAATCGTCTCTGCGATCGGTACGGCAAGAAGATTGTGCTCGCGAGGTTTGAATTTCCCGAAATCCTCGATGAAGACCTTGAAGGCACGCGCGATAGGTGCCTCGACAACGACGAAATGCCTTACGGGCGCGGTTGCAGGAAGCTTGCTCATGGCTGGTCCTTCTTTGGGTGCTCGACGGCCAGTTTGTAGCTCGCCAGGGTCTTGCTCCAGAACTGATCGATTTCCGCGCGCAGACTTGCTAGGCCGTCCGGATCGATACGGTATATTCGTTCCTTGCCTGAGCGCGTGTCGGCCACAAGCCCGGCATCCTTAAGTACTTTCAGGTGCTGGGAGACCGCCGGCCTGGTTACAGGCAGCACACGAGCAAGTCCGCTGACCGAACAAGGCTGTTCGACCAACAATTCGAATATCGTGCGCCTCGTCGAGTCTCCGAGCGCTGTCCAAAGTTTCGCGTTAGTGGCCACTAACGCGAACTTAAATCGATGGGCCTGCGCTGTCAACCTGGAGTGTTCCATGTCGCGCTACTCGGTGACTAAATGTAAAGCACGCCCGCCTCGACCACCGCACGGTTACCTCAGGATTTTCCGCGGGCCTGCGGGCGACGACAAGAACCCGATAGGCCGGTACCGCCCACGGCGCGTGCACTGATGATGCCGGGCGAGATGATGCAGCTGCCGCCGACCGAGGCGATCATCATGATCTCGGGCCAGTTCCCAGTCCGTGCGAAGAAGGCACGCTACTTTGCCGACCCGCGTCTTGCCGAGCGCGTCTTGCCGCCACCAAGGACCGGAGGGACAACGCAGAACGCTCGCCCTGACGACTGGACCGACACGACACTTCTTGCTGAGCCGGAAGGCAAATCTCGCAAGCTGAGGCTTGCCAGGGATCAGCAGGACGAGGATCCGGCCAATGGCGGCATTCGCCGCCAGCCCGAGCTTCCCGAACACGAAGACATCGCGCCGGAACGAACGCCACGCTGCGACGATGAGTTCGACCTCGACAGGCGCAATAACTTTGAAACAAATCCCGCCGACAAGCGTTCCAGCATAGCGGGCGGGTTGCCGGAGGACCCAATGCCCGACGATGACATCGTCATTCCCCAAGACCACGACGCTTCGCCACTTCGGGAGGAGGAGTATTATGTCGTCTGCCCGGCGTGCGGCCAGGCGTTCGATATCAGGTGTATGGCAGAGGCGCTTCATCACAACGAGCTGGGCCACGAGCCCTACGACCTCGACTCGTAGTCGGCAATGCCGACGGTCGTCGACGAACGTCGACCCTGATCGAGACCAACACCGAGTTCTCGCTCATCTGGCCGGCGTTGCCGTCCGGTCGGCCTACAACGAATCCCCGTCGCCAGGGCGGAGCTTCGCCGGCACGCTATGTCGTGACAGACACCTTGCGGGCTTTCAGCGACGACTTGATTGCCGTTGCGGGCGTTGTCGATGCGGTTGTGGCCGTCACCGACCGGCATGGCCGTCACTGACCGGGTTGTTAACCAAGGGGACGCTTACTCCACTGCAATAGGTCGCGCAGTTCCCGCGCGACGCTCCGAAGCAGACCTTTGCCGGCATCGCGGGCCGGGACGAACATGTGATCTCCACAATGCGTACCAACCGGAGCCTATCGCGATTGAAATTGCTGATCGGCTAACAGGCGCTCGTTGCAGAGAAAGGTTACGATCGGTCGCGATGCCCGGGTGCCTTCACGCGAAGGCACATGCTACGCGTCTTGGACGGGCGGGCCGCCTGTTGCCGAGAGCGGACAGCAGGTGAAGCGCGCTTGCGTTGGCCCGAATCTGACTTGCTTCACCAGTAACCCGGAAGACGCCAGGGAGGCGCTGCGCTGGACGCGTGCCCTAGCCGTCGAGCTCCCATCTATCGGTTCGTCCGCTCCATCCGGCCGCACCCTTGGGCTGCTCAAAGGCGCTCGCATCTTCCCTGCGCCGACACCGGCCGCTGTATCCGGAGCGTCAACCCGCTGAAGTCCGGTTGTGCTTTCTCAGCCGAGTAATCGCCGACTTGTCGACAGTGATCACCCCGCCGCAGTCAATCCGCACAGTGAGTTTGTTCACCCCGCGATCGACGCGGGTGACGTCCCCAACAAGAACCACTCTGTCGCCGGCCCGGACTTTCGGTGGGGGATCAATCGTATAAGGATGGTCATACGAAGGAATGCTCACCCTGGCGCGCCCACTGGGGAGAATCGCGATGACGATACCTGCCAGCGCCACCTCATCGCCGACCTCAAATTCGCGAGGCATGTTAACGTGCAGCATGGTCTTCCTCCCGATGCCTTCCTAATTCACGCTTTGCTAAATTAATGCCCGGCCAACCAGGTTGGTTGCTTGCAATCGACTTCGTACGGTTCCGCACAATTCCAAGCTGGTGTGCACTCCCAGTTGGCCTCGGATCGGCCTTGTGCGTCAAAATTCTGCACAAACGGTTTGACGTTCAGGACGACCTTGGCGCGCCCGCCACGCGGTAGCGGAGCGGCGGACTTCATCGCAGTCCGGCGATGGCCATAAACGCTGAGCGTGGAGCGGAAATGAATCTTTCGCGTTCAGGTACATCGTTCTAGTAAATTCGAGGAACGCCACGCCGGAAGCAGGAATCGTGTGCTGTTCCCAAGCTCCCTCGGAAGGGAAGTTGACCACCCGCCCACCGTTAGTCTAGGTCCGGCCGGTGCGTTCCAAACGTCATAGAAGCCGGTCGATGGCTTTACTGCCACGCGGGTTATTGGAGCCGGATCATCGATGCTGGTGTCGTGCGCCTACGCGCACGTCAGGTTCGGTTTCATGCATGGGAACTTCAAGGCCAGCGACGTCATCATCGAGCAATGTTCAGCCATATGTTGTTCGCAGATGGGGTGATTGGGGTCGCTCCCAGGTCTTGGTCTGCTTCGCGCAATATGATGATCGAGAAGGGAGCAGGGCATGAAGCACTATGTCGGTCTGATGTGTCGTTGGCTGAAACCGCAATCTGTGTGGTCGACGAGGATGGTATCATTTTCCGGGAAGGAGTAGCAGCCTCGGAGTCCAAACGAGATCGCCGACTGGCTCGAGCGGCTCGATCTGAACCTGGCAAAGGTTGGGCTTGAAGCCGGCGCAACCGCAGCTTGGCTGTACAACGGCCTGATGAAACGCGGACTGGCCGCAATCTCCATCGATCCGCGGCGGCTGCGGGCTTGACCAAGACGATGCCGATCATGAACGACCGGAGTCGCCGGCTGCATGCGCATGGCTGGTTCTCCATCGTCCATGTCAAAAGTGATGAGAGCCAGGAAATCCGGATGCTTCTCTGCAACCGCCTTACGCTTCAGACGAAACAGATCGACATCGAGAACGACATCCGCGGGACACTCCGTGTTTTCGGCATCAAGTTCGCCGGTCGCATAACCTCCGGCCCTTTCGAAGGGCGCGTTCTAGAGCTGATCGAGAACACGCCTCGCCTGGCGGCCATGGTGAAACCGATGCTGATCGCCCGAGCGGCTCTTCGACAGCAATGCGCGGTGTTGCACAAGATGATGCTGGACATGGTTCGGAAGGACGAAACGTGCCGTCGGCTGATGACCATCCCTGGCGTCGGAGCGATCACCGCCGTGACCTATCTCACGACCATTGATGATGAGCCCGTTTTGAACGTTCTCGAGACGTCGGTGCACACCTTGGCCTGACGCCGAAGAAATACGCTTCCGGTGAGGTCGACCGAAACAGCGGCATCTCCAAATGTGGTGACGTCGCGATGCGGTCTACCCCCTACCAAGCCAGTCTCGCGTTACTGACGCGCTCGACCAAGAACTCGGGCATCAGGGCGTGGGGTCTCGCAGTCGCGAAGAGACGCGGCTTTCGGCGGACAGTGGTGGCCGTCGCTCGGAAGCTCGCCATCGTCATGCATCGCGTCTGGGCGGACGGAACCGAATATCATTGGGAGAGCAAAGCCGCGACTGCCAACTGATTTGGCGTGAATCGAATTCCAGAATCTGCCTGAGGCAGAGTGATGTCCCGCAAGGACCTGGTCGAAGTGACTGCGCTGCAACGATTGTGCTCCAGTGCACGCTTTCGTAGATAGCAGCCTTCGATTATCGGACCACCATCTTGAGGCGATCAAGCATCGAGCTCGTAGACAAGAGAGAGCCTCGCGGGACTTGACGTGCAGTTGGCAGAGGGAGCTGCGGTGACAATCGCAATCAGACAAATCGTTGCACATCGAAGGCTCCGGTCGGGGTGACACCTCAACACTAAGGCAACCGGACAGACGGTGGAAAACGGCCCCAGCTTCAAAGGCTAGAACAATGCCATAAGCCTTGTGCCCTTCTTCGCACCAGGCTTCGAGCTCTTTGGCGAGCTATCCTGAGTTCGGGCAGCGTTGGTTGCCACCAGCCTCGCTGCCGTTCCGCTAATCCGGCAGCACGCCGAGCGGGCCATGTTCTAATCAATTCAGCCAACGTCGCCGGACGCCATCGGCCCCAGACGTGGTCGACGTTCGCCTCGATCAAATGCGGATAGAACGCTGCTATCTGCGAGGCGTCCACGAGTTCACCCGAAATCTCGGTGAAGACCACGATACCGTATTGCTCCGTTGCCACGGCACGGCCAAGCAGGGGTAAATCGTCTGGGGGCAGTGGATAGCGACGTCGCCTGCGTTCGGCATACCGCAATCTGGCGGCCTTATCTTCCTCGGAGTCTTTGGAGGCTTCTCGTCGCCGTTTCCTCTCCTCCGGTTCTGCGCGGCCTGCGGCCCTTTCGATGCTTGGCCAATGGCGCTTCAACTCCTCGTATGAGCGGAAAGGCACCCTCCAGGCCCGCAGTTCGTCGTCCCAGCTCGCCCATGGAACGGCTCGCAGTTCCTCGAGAACCGTCCGCGAATAAGGCGTGCGGATGCGAAGGTCGTCCGCGACTTCCAGATACCGGCTCGACAGAGGATCGAAGGCGAAGGCATCCCGTCCCTTGCTGTCATCATGTGCTGCTCGTAGATCCGCCTCTTGCGCAAGCCAGCGCTGGATGCGCCGCGCTGCAGTCTTTCCTGGCACGAACCAGGTTCTGCGCTCGTCACTCCACCTGGCGCGCGGGAATCTCTGTCGAAACCGCTCAACCGCCGCACGATCGTACGGAAAGCGCGCTTCGGCGCCAGGAGTTGTCTGCGGTTCAGCAGGGGCGTCGGATTTTTCCATCAGTCAGATTGCGAAGCACAGCATGCGCGCAAACAACGCGGTGCAGCTCATTTGGGTCCAAGAACATCAGAACGTATAGTCAGACCTGCAAGGGGAAGCCGATGAGGCGATCGGTGAAACTGCTCAACACGCTAACGTGGCGAAACCTTCGCTGCGCCGGACCGTTTATATTGCTCCAGGAGAGGTCCATCCATGCCCAGAAGACATGCAAAAAACCCAACGGCCGGACTGCCAACGGGCCCTCGCTCGCGTCCCCTGAAAGGCGAGGAGACGGAAGTGAACCACATCGTCGAAACGCAAAGTATATCGCCAGCCCAGGCGCGAGAGCTTGTGCGGCGCCACGGAAACGATTGGCGTAAGATCGATGAAGCCGCCAAGTCTTACAAGGACGACAGCTAAGCACTTCCGAGGCGGGCTTGAGGTGACGAATGACCACCGTCGCAATCTTGACGTAAAGGCTGTCGGCAACTGCCCAATGACCGCAGACGAATTGTTGCCTCCAGGAATTTAAGATGCGGAACGAGAAGTCCCTATGATGCCCGCAACGATGCTGGTTACGGCGCTTCACGGGCAAGAAGGCATCTGCTCCGCCGAGGCGACAGGGAGCGAACCCGCCGGGGCTCACCTCATACGCAGGCCGAGCGCAAGTTTGCCCCGGTGGCACAACTTCGCGCTTCCACCAGTGAAGGATCGCCGCCGCGTACTTGCCAACGGGTCGCGGCGCCGACGCGCCAGAAATGGAGTTCGAGGCGGTTGTTGCCCAGGCGCATGTCGTTCAAGGTGAGTTCCTCGATCCAGTCGGGCAGCCTGGGATCGATGTACAGTTTGCCATTAGGAGCATCGGGCTGGAAGCCGATGATCGCCTGCAGAAGCGAAAAGCAGGATCCGGCTGCCCATGCCTGCGGAACGTTCGCTCCCTTATACTGCACGGGGAAAGTCGTGGGCGTTCGCGACAATCCGGCGAACAGCTCTGGCATTCGATGTTGCATGATGTAGATTGCGGCGCTGCTCACGTCGCGAGAGAGGCGGCAGGCATTCGCGAAAAAGCCATAGCGCCGGAAGCCGAGCGCGATCAGCCCGTTGTCATGCGGCCATACAGAGCCGCGTTGATAGGAATGTGGATTGTAGGCCGGGTGATCGGCCGAAAGTGTCCGGATTCCCCAACCGCTCCACATATCCTGCCTCATCAGCCTATGCACCACCCTGGCGGCTCGTTCGGGTGGGACTATTCCCGACCAAAGACAGTGACCGGGGTTGGAAGCGACGCTCAGCACCGGCTTCTTGTCGCCATCCAACGCGAATGCGTAGAAGCCGGACGCCTCGTCCCAGAAGACCTGGTTGAATCGATCGAACAGGTTTTTGGCTTTGAGGCGAAGCTGCCCGGCACGAGCGCCATCGCCTGTGGCATCGAAGATTTCAGCCATGCGCTGCCAAGCATCATAGACATAGCCTTGCAATTCGCAAAGCGCCTTGGGTCCCTTCACCAGGGTGCCGTCGGGATAAACCAAGGCGTCACCGAGTCTTTCCAGCTCTGGTTCTCGTACCCCGCAACCGAGCGGGTTTCGTATTCCTGGAAACCGTCGCCGTCACGGTCACCATACCGGTCAATCCAATCCAGGCACTTCTCGGCCGTTGCCATGTGTCGCTCGAGCAGGCTGGCGTCACCGGCGCAACGCCAGGTATTGTGGAGCACGATAAGATACAGAGGGGTGGCATCGGCCGTGCCGTAATAGGGCGTATGGGGGATCAAATTGAAATGAGCGAGTTCGCCGCTGCGAAGCTCATGCATTATCTTTCCCGGTTCCGCATCGCGGTAGTCGTCGCGTTCGGTGGCCTGAAATCGCCCTAAAACGTCCAAGGCACCGCGCGAAAAATCTGGGTAGACCAAAGCATTCTGAAGCGAGACTATCAGGCTGTCGCGACCGATCAGGCTTATGAACCATGGTAGTCCGGCGGCCGGGACGTATTCGAGCTCGTCCGTGCCTTCGATCGGCAGCCGCAGCGCCGCCATGTCTTCGACCGCCTGATTATAGAAGCTGTGAAATTCGTCATTGGAACAGTGGAACTTCAATGCGCTGCCTTGGCATCCCGCGAGGCGTTTTGCAGCCTTCGACTCGAGGCATTTGTCAATGCAGGCTCGCGGTGCCCGATAGATTGTCTCGCCGTTGCCAAAGTTGTAAAGAAGGCAAGCATGCCATGTCGCGCCCGGTTCGAGCTCGATGTCGAAGCTGATCCGGCCATTGGCATAGACGGGCCTTGTGGCCGTCCGGCGGACCTTGGCAATGACGTCTCGCTTGAAGTCCCGATTGACGTAGGAGGTACGAAGGCTCGCCGCTCTGGACAACCATTCCGTGGTGATACGTCCGCGGCGGATGATTGCGTCGGCCTTGACTTCGAAAAGATCGGCAAAGTCGCTGCGCATGGCAACTTCCAAATTGAAGCGCGCTGCCATTTGCCCGTGGTTTACGAGTTCAAAGTCCTCATGCAGCCCCCCATCCAAGGCGCGGCCGATTACCAGCCCCAGGTTGCCTGCTGGTACACGGTTCGTTTCAGTAGTGAACGCCTGATTGACCAGATAGATCTTGGCGGCGAAGTAGGCGATGTTTCCGGAATTGAGGAGGTCCCATCGTTGCCCATTGGCAAAGATCTGCCAGCTGGATATCAGGCGTGTGTCAGACGCATACAACCCGTTGTACGTCGGCCAGGCGATCTGGCCATCCGGTTCGGTGACAAGGAAGCTGCGTCCCTGGTTAATTGCCAGGCGGGGTGGTCCGACTGTGAGCTCTAGCGTCATTGGTTCAATCGTCACCCTTGATCGGCATCCACGGGAACAGATTGAACAGCCATTGTGCGCCGGCATCGCGATCTTCGGCCACGAGAACTGACGCCTGCCTTGAACGCTTGGCCCCAGACCGTCACAAAATCATCCATCGAGAGTTCGAACAATCTGCCGCCTCGAGCACCTAGCCGCGAACAGAGGCGGACAACCCTTCGACGTGTCTTCAGATCAAACTGGTGTATTCTGGGCGACTGTCAACGAGGAGAACGGCAGGCCGCGCAACGCATTTTGCACTCCATAAACGAAGGCCAGCCTAAAGCGCGCCCGTTGGCTGAGCAGAGGTGCGTCCCAGTTATATGGGCAAGCGCCGCCCGGAGCGAGGCCTACATTGGCTGCATGCTCCACGTTGCGAACGACCACTGCGGTTCTGAAAACCAGGCGAGTCCGATATTCCCACCGAGGCTAGACCCGAAGGCGTGAAGTCGCGCAGCCCAGAACGATGGACACCACATTGGCAGCACCGTCTGCACCAGAGTGTTCGAATACGGCGGCACTTCAGGGACCAGGTGGCGTGCGATGACCATTCCGTGCATGGGCAGGCAACCGTAACGGCGCGGAGCGCGCTCGACGGCGCATGCTCTCATGGTGATCGGACCCAAGTGTTGCTATCCCGGTGTTCGTGAGTGCTCGGTAGAGTGCCAGATAATCGCTGCACATGCGCTCGACCGTGAACCGCTTCTCGAACGTCTGCCGCACTCGTGCGCGATCGAGGCTGTCTATGCGCCGGAGCGCGCCGACGGCTTCCTCCACCGTATCCACGATCCATCCGGACACACCGTCATCGATGATCTCCGGGACGGCGCCACGCCGGAACGCAACCACCGGCGTACCGCAGGCCATTGCTTCGATCGTTACGAAACCGAAGGGTTCCGGCCAGTCGATCGGAAACAAAAGCGCTTTCGCATTGCCCAGAAAATCCGCCTTTTGCCGCTCATCGATCTCGCCAATGAACTCCACGTTCGAATGCCGCAGCACTTGCGGCTCGACCCTTTCCTTCCAGAACGACTGGTCCACCTTGTCGATTTTGGCGGCGATCTTCAGGGGAAACCCGGCCCGCGCTGCTATTTGTATGGCCGCTTCCGGCCCCTTTTCCGGCGAGATGCGACCGAGAAACGCAAGATAGCCGGAGGTGTTCGGGTGAAATGGCAGAAGATCGCGGGGTAGGCCATGATGCACGGTTCCAACCCAATTGACGGGCGGCATGGGCCGGCGCTGGTCGAAGGAAA